>JADKDR010000006.1:0-300000 GCA_016714535.1 Bacteroidota bacterium | reverse complement strand
ATAATTCTGATAATCATTTTTTTAATTTTAAATAAACAATTAACATTAAACATCAGCTACGAAACTGTGCATTCGCACATTCGAAAAATTTATAAAATGCTTAAGGTAAATTCTGTGGGGGAGGCGGTTTCAAAAACGAATACGAAAAAAATTCTGTAAGCCACTTTTCACTATACCTCTTATAGAGATTTAAACTCTATAAGAGGTTAGATAACAATTCACCATAATTGGTGATTGACTTAAAAGCTTGTTTCGCAGATTTTTGCATGGAATATTTTCATCAATGGGATGAAAATAAATGAGCAACATTTTTAATCATTTAAAATCTAATAGCCATGCAAAAAGCAAATTCAATTTACCAGCGGTCGCAAGTTGTCATCGCACAAAAACTCTTATTTACAATTGCAGCACTTATTGTAATGCAATTTTATGCAACAGCACAAACACGTTTTACACGTACAACTTTCAATTCAACTTACGCACCAATTTCATTAGGAGGTGGCGCAACCTCATCAACCGCCACAGGTGATAATGCCAATCAAACCGGCATTCCTATCGGTTTTAGTTTTGGCTATGCTGACAGCACATTCACAAATGTTGGGTTAAGCACAAACGGATTGATATGGTTTGATGCAATTGCACCTGCAGTTACAGTGGGCAATGTTAATATGGTAACCACCAGTGCGCCCAATCAGGCGCTTGCGCCATGGTTTAATAATTTAATTGATGATGCATCATCAGATATTTTATATCAGACAAAAGGTTCACCCGGGAGCAGAACATTTACTGTTCAATACACAAACTATCCAACATTCACCGGCATACCGGGCAGTAACGTAAGAATGAATTGCCAGATAATTCTTTATGAAACTTCTAACATTATAGAATTTCGTTACGGGTCGTTAAATATTATTGGCAGCCAAACAACATCAGGAGGCGCTATGATTGCTATGGAGTGGGGCACCGGTGGGAGCGGTAAATTTATTGATGCTGTAACAGGTTCATCAATTGTAAGTCACCGAATGTTAAGTCCATGAAGCGGATGGCCTTCATATAATTTTCGTTTTACTCCTGGCATACCAACACAAATTGCAGCAGGTACATTTAATGTTGGTGTAGGTAAAACTTATAACAGCATAACACAAGCAGTTGCCGATGTTAATCACAGAGGTATTGCCGGTGCGGTTACATTAAACTTAACCGATGCGAAATATGATACCACTGCAGCAAACGGCAGCAACATTTTTCCGATTTTTGTGGCAACACCTAATGGTGATACTACCAACCGTTTAACCATTTCGAAAACAGGTGCCGCTGCAACATTTGCTTACAGAGGTTCCGACATCAATGCCGGAAGTTTTGGAACAGGTGTGAGCACAACTGCTGTAGGTGATGAAATAGAACCAATTCTCGGTGTATGTGCATCTTATACCACCATCAGCAATATCAATTTATATACGCATGGAACTTCGCCACAAACAGTTGAAATAGGTTTGGCACAATTTGAATTATTTGGCAACAAGGGGGCCCAAAATAATTTTTATGATAAAATATCAATTGACCTTGACAGAACTAAGGGAGATGTTTATGGAATTTATTCTTTCAGCACTACATCGCCCGGAGGTAATCCTGGAACCAACTCCAACAATACCTGGCGGGATATTAATATAAGAGACTGTAATTTTGGATTCGCTTTGGTGGGAGTAAATAATGCTACTGGTCCGGCTGACTTTGGTAATCAGATTATAACCTCCTCCTGCAACACCTTTAATTACATAGGAGACCCGAATGTGCCTGATGATATCATTAGTAGTTCACCTTCTGGAATATTAATTAGCGGGCAGTATAATTTTATCATTCGCAATTGTATCATTCAAAATATAACAGCCACAAGTTGGTATAGCACAAGCGGCATTGGGGTTACCAATTCTCATGGTACAAATGAAATAAGCAACAACATTATTCGTACCATAAGGCGAAGCGCTACAGGGCTTTTTTCGAACCATTGGATTGCGGGTATTAGAATCAATTGGCCCAATCAAACCATGAGCTTTAAAGTTTTTAATAATAGTATCAGTAATCTTTTATCATCTTATACAGGAGTTGCCACTACAACCGCTGCCGTAGTTGGAATTTTTATTGAATCCAATACCGGTACAATAACAACTGAAATATATAACAATAGCGTAAGTTTAAATGGAAGTACCTTCCCTAATGCTAGTTCTGTATGTATTTCAATGAACAGTGTTAGTAAAACATCGCAGATAAGAAATAATGTGTTTGCAAATTTTACAGGACCTCAAAGTGGCGTAGCCCATCACACCTGCTTTTATACGAATGCTGCTTCACAATATGGAAATACCGGTTCGTTATCAGATAATAATAATTTTTATATTGCTGATACAGCCAATGGCTATATAGCAAGGGCCACTTCAACATATTTTAAAACACTAGCTCAATGGCAAGCAGCTATGACTGTGAATCCGGGCACTGATGCTAATTCGCAGGTTGCTAATCCGAATTTTGTAAATAATGCAACTGATTTGCATCCTACTCCTGCTTCCACTTCTTTGGATGGAACTGGAACTACACCTCCGGCATACATCACTACAGATTTAGATTGCAGAACAAGAACAGCACCGCATGACATCGGTTGTTATTGGGCAGGATGCTGGGCTGAAGCGGGAACAGTTTCACCCAATGCAGCAACAGTGTGTGCTCAGCAAACTTATGTAATGTCGGCAACCGGCTATGCATCATATCCCGGTATCACTTATCAATGGCAGCGTGCAACAGTTTCAGGCGGACCTTATAGTAATGTATCGGGTGGAAGCGGTGCTGCTACCACAGCTTATACAACTGGCAAGTTAACCACAGGCACATACTATTATGTATTGAAAGTTACATGCCCAAGCGGATTAATCGATTATTCAAACGAATTGAGCATTACTGTAAATGCATTGCCAACAAACACCATCACACCTGCCGGACCTACCACATTCTGCAGCGGTGGAAGTGTTGTTTTAAATGCAACGGTTGCCGCAAACAGAAGCTATCAATGGCAAAAAGGATCAGCTCCAATTGCTGCAGCTACTTTACCATCCTACACTGCAACTGCAGGAGGAAGCTATAAAGTTATCATTACTAATACCATTACAGGATGTTCCAAGGCAACTTCTACTGCAACCGTTGTAACAGTTAATGCACTTCCCACTGCAACTATTACCCCACTAGGACCTATATCTTTTTGTGCAGGAGATAGCGTGATATTACAGGCAAATGCAGGAACAGGTTTAACTTACAAATGGAAAAAAGGAGCCAACTATATTGCTGGTGCAACGCTTCAAAACTATGCAGCAAAAACAGGGGGCACATACAGGGTTGAAGTAACAAACATTAACGGTTGTACAAAGTCATCGGCAGGGGTTGCAATTACAGTTCCATGTAAAGAAGGAGCCTTTGCATTAACAAATGAGGTGTTTAATTTTTCGGCTTTCCCTAATCCGGCTAACGAAGAATTAAATATTGAAATTGCTTGGGATGAAATTTTTGAAATTGAAATTGTAAACACGCTTGGCGAAACGGTTATCAAAACTCATAATCAAAGCAACATTGACTTATCAGATTTAGCAAGAGGCATTTATTATATAAAAGTATTCAATGAAAATCATAGCGCGATACAAAAGCTGATAAAGGAATAAAGCTACGCCTATTGATGATATACAAAAATAAAGTAGGCTGTCTCAAAAGGGGCAGCCTCTTTTTTTAAAAACCAGGGTTGTTAAACCTCCTTTTCAGAAGCCAATGATGATATGTTATCTGAAGTATCAACTGTGGTAGTTTTTTGCCGAATGGTATTTATACATTAAGGGCAAAAGATTCGAAAAATGTTTTTACGAAAACTGTGTTGTTGGAAAAGTAGTTCTAATAATATTGTGTAGTTAACCCACATTGCAGGCAAATCGCCTCAAAACAGCAAAATACTATTGCCAATTTGGCGAATGGGTGGAGGTAAAAAAAGCAAAGTGTTGCTAATACTACAAAGGAGTTGTCATGTTTTTTAAAAAGTAAAATGTAGTCCCCCTAACTTGTTTTTATAACAAAAAATTTGTACATAGATTTGCCGCGTGTTCCTCAAACCATATAGAAAATCACGTACACTTACTGGCGACCAGCGTTTGTACTTTAAACTGTGCGAGAGTTATCGTACTGCAGATAGTGTTCGCCATCAGGTGATATTAGATTTAGGAATGTTGGAGGCGCTACCTGATGTAGAAGACAAGAAAAAACTTGGCATACGCATTAGCGAATTGGTGCAGGAGAGTCGAACAGGCATGGGCAAATTATTTCCGCCCGAAACGGATGTTATTGAAAAATTAGCGAACGCATTTTTTGACGAGATAAAATTAAAAAAGCGATTGGATGTATCGGCCAACAATAAAATACAAGCCATCGATACTGAGTCCATAGAAAACAAAGATGTAGTAGAAGTAGGAGCGGAATGGCTCTGCTCGCAAGCATTGGACCAGTTAGGGATAGGAAGTTTTTTACAACAAAAGAATTGGAGCGATGAGCATATACGGTTAGCATATACGCACATCATCAGGCGCGCTGTATATCCTGCATCAGAATTTAAAACGGCTAAATGGATAAAACAAAATTCGGGTGTATGCGAAATTACAAATTACCCGTTGCAAAAAATTACCAAGGATAAATTATACTCCATTAGTCATCGGTTGTATGAGCAAAAAGATGAACTCGAAAAATATCTCAGCAGAAAAACAAATGAACTATTTGACCTTGAAGATAAAATATTGTTGTACGACCTCACCAATACATACTTCGAAGGGGCGATGCGCAACAGTAACATTGCCAAATTTGGAAGGAGCAAAGAGAAGCGCAGCGATGCACGATTGATAGTGCTCGCATTGGTTGTAAACACACAAGGCTTTCCAAAATACTCGCACATATTTGAAGGCAACATGAGCGATAGCAAAAGTATCGGTGAGATTATTGAAACCCTATCAGATATATATGCGTATCGTGTAAAACTTACAAACACAATCAGATAGATGATAGTACACCACAAGAAGTGCTCATTGATAGTAACAAAAAATTACTCTCCCTACAAAGCTTAAAGCAAAAAAGCAACACCGACCATGTTGTAAAAGTGTACTCGAGTGCTAAAGAAAAAAAAGAAAAAAGCATGGACGAGAGCTTCTCTAAAAAATTTGAACTCGGCTTGCAAAATATAAAAGATGCACTGTCAAAAAAAAGCGGAGTAAAGCAAAAAGAAAAAGTACACGAACGCATCGGGCGACTCAAACAAAAATATCCTTCCATACACAAGCACTACAACATTGACATTGCATACAAAGGCAACATAGCTATCGATTTAAATTGGACTGTCAACCAACACCCCAACACACACGGCACTTATTTTATACGCACCTCGCTCAATAAAAAAGACAACGCCACACTATGGCAAATCTACAACAGCATTCGCGAAATAGAATCTACCTTCCGTTGCCTTAAAGCAGATATAGACCTGCGCCCTATATATCACAAAACCGATGCAGCATCAATGGCACACATACACCTGGCGCTACTCGCTTACTGGACTGTAAACACTATCCGGCATCAACTAAAAGCAAACAACATAAACACACAATGGTGCGATATTGTACGTACAATGAATACGCAAAAACTAGTAACAACCACAATGCAAAACCAATACAACCAATCCATTGTTATTCGTCAATGTTCAGAACCAAATAAGCAAGTACAACAAATTTACCAGGCCTTAAATTATAAGCAAAGGCCTTTTGCCCGAAAAAAATCTGTAGTCACCCCAGCCCAAATTTTAAGTGCAGCCATCCCAGATTATAAGCCTTCTTTATCGGGGTAGCTGCAATGTGGGTTAAAATTATTTAAAAATACAACATGGTACTTCCGCATTGCCAATGCGGATGAGTGGTGGGTAATAAAAAATTTGGCGTCACAAGCTGCAAGCTTGCGCCAGCGATGGTACATCCGCATTGCAAATGCTGACGAGCGCTTGATTGTTAAATTTAAATTGATGCAACATGATATATTTCACTTGTATTAATATTTGGAATAAACTAATAAAACGAAGGTATAAAGTGATGTCAGTAACCGCGATAGTAGCGGCATCCTTTTATTTTTTTTCGATTTTTTACAAACACAATAGAAAAATAAAAGATATAGCGGATAGCGCGATTACACTGTTATTAGCAAGATACAGACCGCAGTTCATGGTTTTTATTTACCTACCTAAGCAAGTTGAATTAAAATGGAATTGGAGGAATAGGATTATATTTGGCGAGGTTATGAGTAAAGTAAGAACTGTATATTACTGTCAGAATTGCGGGGCGCAATCGGCTAAATGGATAGGCAAATGCGCCTCGTGCGGGGAGTGGAACACCTATGTGGAAGAAATAGTTACCAAGGACAGTAAGGTGCCTGCATGGATTACGGATGGAAGTGGGAAGTCGGGCAGGAAATCGCGACCGATACAGATAGGTGAAATACATAGCAGCACTGAGCACAGGCTTGAATTGCCAGACAAGGAATTGCAACGTGTGCTGGGTGGTGGCATAGTGCCGGGGTCGTTGATATTGTTGGGAGGAGAGCCGGGTATTGGCAAATCGACCATCTTGTTGCAACTGGTGCTTAAAATGGAGGGTTGCAAGTGCCTTTATATTTCGGGCGAAGAGAGTGAGCAGCAGATAAAGATGAGAGCAGAACGCGTGGGTATTCTAAACAAAGCTTGCTTTATACTTAGTGAGACAGGCACAGAGGCGATATTCCAACACATAAATGCATTGCAGCCTGACCTTGTGGTAATAGATTCGATACAGACTTTGTACTCGAATAGCATAGAGTCGGCACCGGGAAGTGTGTCGCAAATAAGGGGATGTGCAGCCGAATTATTGCGCTTTGCCAAGGAGTCGAATACACCGGTTTTTTTGATAGGTCATATTACCAAAGATGGTGTGATAGCAGGCCCGAAAGTGCTGGAGCATATGGTGGATACGGTATTGCAATTTGAAGGCGACCGAAACCACTTGTATCGGATATTAAGAACATTGAAAAACAGATTTGGATCATCATCTGAATTGGGAATTTATGAAATGGTGACTGAAGGATTGCGCGAAGTAAGTAATCCATCGGAAGTATTGTTGTCGAACAGAAAGGAGCCTTACAGTGGAATAGCCATAGCGTGCACGATGGAAGGCATGCGACCTATGTTGATAGAAGTGCAGGCATTGGTGTCGAGTGCAGTGTACGGGACTCCGCAGCGCAGTGCTACAGGCTTTGACTTACGCAGATTGTCTATGCTACTGGCAGTGCTGGAAAAGCGTTGTGGTTTTAAGTTGGGTATGAAGGATGTTTTTTTGAATCTGGCGGGAGGCATTAAAGTTGAAGATCCATCTATTGACCTTGCGGTGATGTGTGCCATACTTAGCAGTAATGATGATATAGCATTGCTGCCCAACACCTGCTATGCTGCCGAGGTAGGCTTGAGTGGCGAGTTGCGACCCATAAGTAAGATAGAGCAACGAATTAAGGAAGCAGAGAAGCTGGGATTCGAAAAATTTTATTTATCAGCATATCATCCTAAGTTAAAAGAGTTGCAGCAAACTACTCCGGTAGAATTAATTGCAACCAAGAGTATGGAAGATGTTTTTAAAATGTTGTTTGGATAAAATGTGATCGGCATGCAGCAGGCACAATTGGATGAGTTGTTACAGAATGCGGAACTAAGGAAGTTTATTGCAAATCATATAGACATAGTTACAAGCGCTTATGCTTTGCAAAATCATAAATATGATTTTGATATTCGCACGGCCTTGCAGCAAATAGATTTGCTGCAGCGCATCAGGAAAAAATTGCCCGAATGGAGTGCGCAACAACCTATACTGACAAGGAAGTTGATAGAGCAATGTACATCGGAAAATGTAGCACGATATAAATCTACACTTTTTAAGGGAGAAAAAATGTTGGACCTAACGGCAGGGTTAGGAATAGATGCATATTATATGGGAAAGAATTTTGACATGGTGACCGTATGTGATGCCGATAGAATGAATGTGACGATATTGAATAGTAATTTTGAATTATTAAAGTTTGGTAAGGAATTAGAAACCTATAATATAAAAGGTGAAGCATATCTAAATGCAGACTCGAAACAATTTGATTTAATATTTGTTGACCCTGACAGGCGCGATGAATATGGCAACCGTAATTTAGGAGTTAGCGATTATTCGCCCAATGTAATAGCTTTATTGCCGGTGCTTAAAGCTAAAGCGAAGCTATGTGCGATAAAATTATCGCCCATGCTGGATGTTACCTGGCTTGAAAATGTCATGCACCCTTCGGTGATTTATTGTATTTCGGAAAAGAATGAGATGAAGGAGATACTAGTTGTAATAGATATTAGTAGCAAAACCAAACTACAGAGAATTGCGGTTGATGTATTAAGCAGAGAAAAAGTATTGAGTTATAGTGGTAGTGAAAAAAGAACGGTAACATATGATACGACTGCGGGTAATGACAACTTTTTTTATGAAGCAGGAAATGCAATAATTAAATCGGGGTTGAGTAAGCAGTATTTTGAATCAAATGGTATGCAGGTGCTGAATAATAATTACACCTTTGGTTTGGCGGAGTATTTGATTCCGGATTTTATAGGACGTACTTTTCGAATGACTAAAAGTGGTGCCTATAACAAGAAGAATTTTAATAAGCTACTAGGTGAGCGGGAAATAACTACTGCGAATATCACAGCACGCAATTTTCCATTGACAGCCGAAGAATTGCGAAAGACACATATGCTAAAAGATGGAGGAGCTATAACTGCATTTTTTACAAGAGACCTGGGTGGTGATTTAAAATATTACTTAACTGAACAATTGAACTAAACAAAGCAATGGAAAATAATTTTCGTTTAAAGTAGTTACTATGTTAAGGTAAAAGAAGATGCCCGATTACTATCAGATATTAGGAGTAAATAGTACAGCCACCACCAGCGATGTCAAGAAGGCATACCGTAAGCTGGCTATGCAGTATCATCCTGACAGAAATCCGGCCAATACGGAAGCTTACAGCAGGTTCCTTTTGATACAAACTGCTTACGAGACGTTGTCAGATCCTGAATTGCGGGCTATGTACGATAGTAACCTGTTACATGGATATTTTTATGACCCTTTATTGCCGGTAACGTATTATTTTGATATAAGCACCGATAAGAATATAATGCGGGCTGATGAAGAGCTCATTGTTACGTTTGAGTATACGGGCGAAGGGCGCGTATTCAGGCGACCCGACTTTAAAGGATTTAAAATAGCAAGCAAGCCGTATGTGAATCACGATTTTATTTTTAAAGATGGAATAGAACAACGCAGAACGCGCTTGTCGTATGTACTTGCGCCTTATGCTAAGGGAATTGTTCATATAGGAAAGGCAAGTATCAAGATTTTTAATAAGGCTTATGAAACCGGGTCGGTATCGGTTATGGTAGAAGAGACGCCTTGTTTTTTTACGCGCACCGCGAAAGCAGATGGCCCACCGGTTTGTGTACCATTGTTGTTTGAAACCGTTGCACATGGCACACTATACAGCAGCACCATTTATAACAGGCACGACATTTATATTCCACGCAGCAAAGCTGCACAGCAATTTCACCGATTGGGGCTTGCCTTGAAACTGCTAATAGGATTAAGTGTGTTGATTATTGGATTGAAGGCCTCTTTCGGATTTTGGTTTTCGCTCTCGGCCGGAATTTGTATAGGCGGACTAAACTGTAATTTGTTGTATTTGCTGGCAGGCATAAAATCGCGTTTTTATGCTTCGCATTATTATCCAATGGTTAGATCGTACTGCGAAGGCGGATACTATCCGGGTAAAAATTATGTAAATTCATATTTTTATAATCGGGCAATCTATTACTTTGTGACATTAATTTTATAACGAGATGTTTCAAATGCGAAAAATGATGATTGCTTTATGGCTGCTGATTGTCAGCAGTAGTTTGCAAGCGCAGGTAAAAGACGAAACCATATTACCAACTACCGAAGAGGAGTATAACTATTGCGCAACCGGATATCGCCTGCAACTCCAAATGGAGTTGCCCATGAAAAGGGGATACAAACTGGAAGACATCACCAACCTAACCGAAGGCGAGCGCACATTCTCATTTAAATCATTATATCGTACTGGCGAAAAGAAGCCCTGTGCCATCTTGGTAATTTATAGTCGCCCGCGTGTAGCGCCTCTTTATTATTGTGTGCCGTCAGAAAATGCGCCCGAACCACTTTGGCGCAATTACTATACAAGTCTTGCCAACGCTACCGAAAACGAAAAGGAATATTTGCGCGTATTTAATTATGCTTTAGGAAGGGCACTTGCCATGGTTGCTTCAAACACTATTCTCGAAACAAAATAATTGCCATTGCCAAAAGTGCAGCAAAACCAAAATATATTTGAACGTCTAGTAACCGGAGTTATTCCTCCGGCTTTTTTTGTAATTATCATGTGGATAGTATATGGGTATCAAAGTCTGCATGGCGATTTGGGAATATATGGCGTGCTTCCACGCCATCTGTCAGGGCTGAAGGGGATTTTATTTTCTCCATTTTTACATGGCGATTTAGATCACCTGTTAAGCAATACTTTTCCCATGTTTGTGCTGGGCACTTGCCTGTTGTGGTTTTACCGAAGCATTTGGTTTCGGGTTTTTGCCACCATCTTTTTTTTTGCAGGCATTGGCTTATGGATGGGAGGCCGCGAAAGTTACCATATTGGTGCCAGTGGATTAGTTTATGGGCTTGCAGCTTTTCTTATTGTTAGCGGAATTATTCGCAAGGAGGCAAAACTGGTAGCTATATCCTTGTTAATGGTGTTTTTGTATGGCGGTTTAATATGGGGAATATTTCCTGTGCTGATACGAGTAAGTTTCGAAGCACATTTATTTGGTATGCTTTCAGGTATTATAGCAGCATATTTGTTCAGACACGATGGGCGCGAGCCTAAGCAACTCTATAAATGGGAGCAGGAAGAGATAAATGAAATGATGGATGAGGAAGCCTTGCGGAACGAAAAAGTAGAAAAAATAATATATCACTATACCCGAAAAAAAGAAAGCGAAAACTAATCATTAACATGCAAAAAAAAATACAACTGATACTGCTACTAGGTGCAGCTGCTTGCCTAACGTATATTATTTACCAACTGCCAATAGCAAATACAGGCAAAGCAAAAACCGATAGCGATAGCACAAAGACAACTAATACGGTTACCGATACACTAAACTGGAGTAAGTATGCAGAGCAGGTAAAAGCCAAATACCTCCCCTTACAAGTTGAAGAAATTGTAAAGCTGGAAAATGAATTTAAAAAAACACCAAGTGTAGCTGCGGCCGATAGCCTTGCCGTACAATGGGATGCTAAGGAACAATTTGGCCTGGCAGCTTGGTATAAAGAGGAAAAGGCGAAGATGGAGCCAAACGAAAAGAATTATATAGATGCAGCCTACCGATACTTTGATGCCTATAAAGTAGCAGAGTCGGAGGCTGAGCGTGCCGCCATGGTGCAGGCATCTATACGTAATTATACAACAGTACTAAAACTAAATCCGGCTAATTTAAATGCGCAGTGCGACCTTGGCATATTATATGCCGAAGGTACCAACGACCCTATGAAAGGTATCATGATGCTGCGTGAAGTGGTAAAAAAAGATTCCTTACATGAGAATGCACAAATGAATCTCGGTTTGCTAAGCATGAAATCAAATCAGTTTGTAAAGGCCATCGATCGCTTTAAAACCGTATTAACTATAAACCCCGGCCGTATAGAAACATATATTTACAATGCTCAGGCCTATTTAGCATTAAATGATACCATGCAGGCAAAGGAGAGTTTCAAATTATTCTTAGCCAATAATAGGAACAAGGAACTTCAACAACAGGTAGAAGGATGGTTGAAGGAGTTGGAGTAACGTAACCAATTGGATGTTTATATAATAATTAGCTGCATAACATAATACTCAGTTACACCACAAGCCCAGGCACAGGTTTCAAATGCATTTGAAACAGCGAACGTAACGGTGCTAATATACGTTTAGTCCTGCTTTGCACTGCAATCTTTTTTAAGGTATTCGATAATTGAAAAAAAGGATTTCCGCTCCAATCAGGGTTAGTGATAAATAGTCATTCCTTCGGTTGAATATTAATCTCAATTAAAATGCACAATTAGATAATATTAGATAAAATCTAAAAGGATATAACGCGTAGCTAAAGCTACGCGGAGATGGCGGATTTAGGGGTGTATTGCATTGAGGCCGAAAGCGTATCACAAGCACTCCCCAACAACGGCCCCAACTCATAATTTGGATTATTAGGCAAACCATAATATGTACGCTTGCCACCGAGGTAAAAACTAAAAGGTTGATAATCGCATTTTGCACCAAGGCTATCAGGCTCATTTATTACACTTAGGTTTTCGTTTATGTAGTTGCGCATACTATCTTGATAAGGGTAACTCCAAGTATTAGGACTCATAAGCACGCGAAAAATAAATTTTATTATCCGGTGCAAGGCGCAGCACTCCAGTACCTATGGGTGTATCAAACGTATCCAATGTATCTACTGTTAAGGTTGGGTTGCTATCCAATAAATTATATTGCAACAAATACCCTTGCGAAAATTGGCTATTAATACCAGTAGTGCTTGCATAAAAAACATTACCACTTTTTGAATATGCTCCTTCCCAAAAATAGCGGCAACAATAAGGTGCAGGTATTTCAGTATACATAGTTCTGTATACTGCAATAAAGCCACTACATCTATCAAAGTTAAGTTCCTCCAAATAACCAGCAATATTTAAATTCATAAATTTACTACCGCTCGGATGCCAAATAATTTTTTGAAAACCAGCATCTGTTGCGTTATAAAAATCTTGGGTAGCTATGTATGTAATACCACCTGTATCAACTTTATGAATGTAAAAGCGGTTATGTTTAGTTAAGCTAACATCGGCATATTTACTTATTATCCACCAATCGCGGCCATTGCCATGTTTTACTGCGCTAATACGATCGCCATTATTTACGGTATCCAATTGTACATTTCTACTTAATACACCACCAATACCATTATTCAAAGAAATATCTATAAGGGTATAATATAAGCCATTTATAAAACCATCCACCCCAACACTGAAAATATAATATTGACTGTAGTTATTAGGGTTTGGTATTAATACTAATTCGTTATACCAAGCAGAACCTGCAATAGAATCACCACCTTGTATTTGTTGGTGATTTCCATTAAAAATTTTAGTGCTATAGCCACCATTTGAAAAAGTTGCTGCATACAAAGCTAAATTGCCAATGCTATCTGAAATTGAAACACAACTACCTCTGCCATCTATTGAAGTCCCAATAGGCATTGGTACATTTACATTACTAAAATCTATACCAGCACTATCGCCAAACACCCACACGCTATTTTTATTTTGGGCAACAACTTTATTGCAAACAAAAAGAGCTATTATTAAATAAATTGTTTTCATAGTAAATAAAATGGGGAGTAACTTTTATATTACTCCCCAAGTGCTTTATTTTTTGGTGATTATTAATTTACTTGAATATACTTGAACTCCATTTTCCATAACTTGCACATAATATAATCCACTACTATAATCATTTAGCTCCACCATGCTTTCGTTTTCTTTTAATGTTTGTTTAATTGTGAGTTTACCATAACAATCAAAAATATTAATCTGAGGATTATTATATCCTTTCAAAACAATTGTAAAGTTTCCATCAGATGGATTAGGATATATTTCAATGTTGTGTTTAACAATTGCTGTGTTATTATTAGGTTTCCATTTCCTCAATTGCGGCATTTGGTCTTCGTGTTCTATATCAAAAATTGCTCGCGAATAATATACTCCTTCGCCACCCAAAAATGGATGCAAGTATGCTATGCTCCTATTATTTTCTATTGTGGTACTATCGGCAATACTATCTTTGGCAACATAATTTGCGTAGTAATTTATTGTCGATTTTAAATTGAAATCAATTGCATTCGGATTTACTAAGGCAGCTAATTTTGTTTGCATTAATGTGTAATCATTATTTGCTAATGCTTTTTTTGCTATTTGTACCTTACCAATATTTTCGTTTTTCAATGAATCAAATTCCGCAATAAACATGGCATCGTTGTTATTTCCTTGATATAATATTCCGCTATCATTTAATGCCGATACAAAATATGCGGTTTTATCTTGATATAAAAATTCAGCATCTATGTTGTTATATATACTTGAATCGCCAACTGCAGCACCATACAATTGTGCACGCAAGGCATCGTCATCGGGGGCAATGTTTGGCGGTACACAATCTGTAATGGTTGCGGTGCAAGATTGTGTTGAAATTAAAAATGGTTTTACCTGACTACTAAGCAACCATTGTTCTGGCGGGTCATTGGTATTGTATGTCCAAACAATTGGTGTGAAAGGTGCTTTGTCACCATCTACCCTAAACCCACTCGTATGTTGTACATTTACCCACTTATTGCCCCAGCTTTTTATTGTACCTGTTAAATCACCTTGGTCCGAAATTTTTGTGTTTCCTCCCACTGGGTCAAGGTACACACTTTGGTAGCAACTTGTCATGGTATTGCATTTCAATTGCCCCATTGTACAATCGCCCCAATATCTAATACCGGTGCCTAATTTTTCGGTTTTGTTTTGTATTAAAATCATTTGTTTGCTATCCATAAGAGATATGCCACGCAGTAGGTCTTGTTCGGCTACGGTCGGTTTATTATCCATCCATATAGCACGATTGCCAAATAGGTTTACATTATCACAATTTAAAAAATTGTATCCATAACACACACCAATAGTATGCAAGTCGGCTTGGGGTATGCTATTGTAATATTCGTTACTAAAAATATTGGGGTCAGCATTTAGCTCGCCTATATTCACTTCCCCCAATGTGGCACCCTTTATATTAATACAATAAATCCCTTCGCGCGTATTGTTCATTTTATTACCTCTTATAGTTGCTTTAGCATTGCCTTTCACTTGCAATAGCGATATGGCTCTATTACCAAAATTAATAGCATTGTAAGCTTTTGGAGTAGTAGTATTTGTCATGTTAAACAAATTATCATTTATTTGATAAATAGCATCATTAATACGGCTAATAAAAATTCCATCGTAGCAATTATCAAATCTATTTGCATTAATGTTTACATTGGCAATCTGGTGGTTATACATAAATACCCCGCTTTTACATAAATCAAAATGATTATTTTCAATGGTTGTTTCATGGAATCCTTTTACGGTTACGCCATTGGTAATATTAATAAAAGAGCAAGCATCCGGAGTGCCATTTTGGTCAACAGTGATGGACTTTTGTGCAGCGGAAGTATTATATGCATAAATACCATCGCCATATTTAATTATCAAATTAGGTTGTTCAAAATTGTAGTAACCAATATCTCTGAACTCAGAATTAAATACTGTTAAATCACTATTTTTAGAATAAATTCCCATCCAAGCATGTTTATAGATATTTTTTTTGTTGGGTACCCATGAGCCTATGTTTGCATTAGTCACATTGTCAAGATAAATATGATAAAAAGGCAATTGCTCGCTAAAGGAGGGAGCATTATCATAATCGAAGGTACAATTGCTTAATGTGCAGGTTGATAAGTCGGTGTTACTCGCAGAAAGGCTTAATGCATTGTTATTAAAAATAGTTCCTGTAATAGTAAATTTACCATTATTGGTTACACTTATGGCTGCTGTAGCACCTTCTATAGCACAATCAATTATGGTAACCATACCTCCGGTATTAATAATGCCTTGATACATTTCTTCGCACCCATGTAGTGTACAATTATTTAAAAGCAGTGTACATAAGGGTGGCACAGTTATATTGGATGTAGGATTTAGGAAATATAGGTCAAGGTTATTTAGCGTTAAGGTACTACTGGCCATAACGGTAATATTATCTACATCCCATCTTTTTGGAGTACTTACTATACCTGAGGTAGTGGTAAGTAATGCGCATTGTTGCATAGTAAGTGTGTTGGTTTTGGTGCAGCCATTTACATCTGTAACGGTAACGGTATATGTTGCTACCGGCAAGTTGCTTAATATGGGCGATGTTTGGTTAGGTGCCGAAGCAGCATTGGAGTTGCTCCATCGGTATTGGTAGGTGGGTGTTCCTCCTGTTACGGTACATGATATTTCGCCATTGGCGGTGCCACTGCATGTAGCTTTTTTAAATCCTAAAGCTAAATTGCTGGGGCCTGTATGGCTTACAAGTGTAACCGATGCCGTGCTTGTTGCAGAGCATGTTCCTGTTTGTGTAACGGCATTACAAATGTTTAAGAATAAGATTGATGCGATGATTAGTTTTTTCATGTTTGATTAAAATAAATTTTAGAATTATTTATAGCGCGAAATTAAAATATTTGTTGAAATATTTCTTTGCTTCTTTCCTGTTTGACTTTTTCAATGCTGGTTTCAATTTATAGGTTCTGAGTATTTGTAAACGCCAATGCGAAAAGATTGGCAAAGGAAATTGTTGAAAGCTTCCTTATAAAGCATGGTGGCGATTAACCTTTTTTATTAAATTTGTATAGCCAAATTAATCTTTGACAATAGAATAACCATCTATCTTTTTTAAATGATATTGTGAAAATGCTAAAAATGAAAAATAAATATTTACTGTGCTTTTTGATTTTATTCTTTTTTAGTTCCATATCTTTTTCACAAACAAATAAAGATTCATTGCTTGCATTGCTGCCATCTACAAACATTGATTCGCAGCGGGTTGTGTTGATTAATACTTTGATTGATTTAATTGAAGAGGATACTATATGGCAACCGCTTAACGATGAAATGGGAATGATAGCACAACGGATGATGAAACAAAACAATGGCGCGATAAATCGCATTGGCACCATTCATTATGCAGCATATTGTAACAATATAGGTTTTGTGCACCAGCAAAATGGCGACATGCCACAGGCATTAAATTTCTACCTCGAAGGATTGAAATATTACGAGGCGAGCAACGATAAATATGGCATTGCAAATACACTCGGAAATATAGGAACAGTATATGACGAACAGGGAGATTGGCAACAGGCTCTTGTAAATATTAAACAATGTCTTTCGATAATGACAGAATTAAAAGACAAAACAGGAATGGCGGTTGCATTGAATAACCTTGGTACTATTTACAACAATCATGGCCTTCATAAGGAAGCATTAAATTATTTGGAACAAAGTTTAGCATTGCACAAGCAAACCGAAGACATCGAAAATCAGGGCCTTGTGCTAAGCAACATTGGTGGTGTGTACGATAAGTTGAATGATAATGAAAAAGCCATTGAATATTATAGAGCCAGTTACGATATACAAAAAAGTATTGGAGATGATATAGGTTTATGTTTATCGAAAATAAATTTTGGTAACATACAGATGAAGCAGAAAAAGTGGAGCGAGGCGGAAAAAAATTTTACCGATGCATGGCAGCAATCGGTTGCTTTGAAATATACTTCGGGCATGTTGGGTGCCACCGATTGGCTAAGCAGATTATACTCGGCAACAGGACGTTTCGAAAAAGCTTTTCATATGCAGGTATTGTTTAAAAATCTTACCGATAGCATTCGCAACGATGACACCCGCAATCAATTGATGAAGAAGCAACTGCAATATGATTTCGAAAAGCGCGAAGCCATTTTAAAGTTACAACAACAACAAAAGAATGAACTTGCAAACAAGGAATTGCAAAAGCAAAAAACATTGCGCAATACAATTATATATTCGGCCATCCTTATTTTCTCGTTTGCAGTATTTGCATTTATTTTTTACAGGCGCAAACGCGAAGCACAAATGAAACATCAATTGGCTGACCTGAATATGCGTGCTATCAATGCGCAGATGAATCCACATTTTATTTTCAACTGCATGCAATCGATACAAACGTTAATTGCAAAAAAGGATTTGCAAAATGCCAGTGTAACCTTATTGCGCTTTGCCAAACTAATACGAAAGGTACTTGACCACAGCATGAGTAAGCAAGTAACACTCGAAGATGAACTGGAAACCTTAAATGATTATGTTGCACTGGAAAAAAACAGGCTCCAAGGCACCTTGATTTTTAATGTAACGGTCGACCATGAAATTGATACAACAGAAACATTTCTTCCACCTTTATTGTTGCAGCCCATAGTCGAGAATGCAATTGTTCATGGCATAAAATCGCAAGGTGGTTCGGGAACAATTGCAATACATATTTCGCGCATGTTGAATAAAATACGTATCGAAATAACTGATGATGGTGGTGGTCGCAAAACTCAGGAAAATATATCGGCACGAAAGTCCTATGGTATAGCCCTCACGAAAGAACGGCTTGATTGTATGCAGGCACTAAGTAATTCGAAATCGGATTATACAGCCGAAAATATTGTTGATGTTAATGGAAATGTGACAGGCACCAAAGTTACATTGTTGCTTCCTTTTACTAATTTAGCTGCATGATAAAATGTATTGTGATAGATGACGAAAAACAACACCGCGATTTCTTGCGAGATGCCATTGCAGTAAATTTGCCAGGTGTAGAAATTATTGGCGAATCAGCATCCGTAGTTGAAGGTATTAAACTGGTGGATAGTTCGGATTTTGATATATTGTTTTTAGATGTACAAATGCCACCACACACAGGCTTCGATTTGTTGAAAGCTGTAGTAAACAGAAATTACGAAGTAGTGTTTACAACCTCTTTCGATTCTTATGCCATAGATGCTATACGTTTTTCGGCTTTCGATTTTTTATTGAAACCTTATGGCCATGATGACTTATGCGATGTGATAGAACGGTATCGGCAAAAAAATTTACAAAACCAATCCACAAAGCAAATCGAAAATTTATTGCACAATATAAATGAGGGCACAACGAAAAAAAAAATTGGCCTTAGTGATAAAAGTGGAATAGAATTTTTTGAAATTGATGCAATAGTTTACTGTAAATCGGAAAACGTTTACACTACTTTTTACTTCGATAATAAAACTGAAATTGTTACATCAAAGTCCATAAAGGATTATGAAAAGGAGTTAAGCAATTATGCATTTTTTCGTATTCACAATAGTTACCTGATAAACTTACACAAAGTAAAAAAATATATTCGTGGCGAAGGCGGGCAAGTGATAATGTCGAATGGTGCCACACTTGATGTATCGCGAACACGTAAGGATTTATTTTTACAAAAGCTTGGTGAGGTCTGATTTTATTAGCTTGCCTTAATAATAGTATTACATTTTATTCTGCATAATCCAAAGCTTTCCCTTTGAATTTAGTACATGCATATTTTATTTTTTATTAGCATATAAATGCTGCGAAGCCAGTATTACTTTGCCTTTGGTTTTTATCATCAACCTCAAACCCTTCAAATTCAAACTTAGAACCGTCAAATTCAAAAAACCCCTTTCCAAGGGTTATATCACACTGTATGTTTGATTCAAATATCAATAAAAAGTACTAAACGTAAATTTTAAAATCAAACAAAAGATGAAAAATTCTACACACATTGTTTCACAACAATCGCTGGTTAAAGCAAGCATCACCAGTGTTACCGAACAAGGCTTCTACAATTTATTTCATTTTTTAAGCCATTTACGTAAACAACATTTAGTTCACGTTTTCAAAAAAATCGCAATTGTATTTGTTTTGTTTTTTACCACACTACATTGCGCAAAAGCCGATGACGACAAAATTATCAAAGGAGGGAAGTTGCTCGTTGATTCGGGTCCTTTGGCAAAAGTAAAACTGCAAACCGTAAATATGGTAGGTGAAGACCTTTGCGATTTTTGGTTATTGTGGACCGGTGCTGTGAAGGCAAAATCGGTAACAGTAAATGGCGTAGCTGTTGCTTTGACAGCAAAAGCAAATGGCAAACAACATGTAGTATTTAACCCTTGCGTAAACAATACAAAACAAATTACCATTCAAGCAGAGTTTGAAGGAAATATATCATTGCTTTATTTAATTCCTACGGATAGCATGCATTCCGATTTGGTGGTGAATGATGCAGTAAATCCCAATGCAACAACAGTAAATAAAAAAATAGAAAAAACCACAGTGCCTGGTGGCTCACAGTCACCAACTTTTGCTTCCAGTAAATTCCCTTCACTCGGCTATACCAATCTTACAGGCACCGACATTTGCGATTTGCGAATAGAGAGTCCTCAAAAAATCGACTCTGTGTTTGTAAATAATAAAAAAGTAGATAGTATAAAAGTTGGTAGCACTAAAGTTCCCAACGGTACTTCGGCAAATTCAAAGGTAGTGCATGTATATTTCAAGTGCATAAAGGACGGTGATAGTTTCAAAGTTTCAGTAGCAGCACAAAGCGAAATAACAACCTACAAAATAACACCTACAGATAGCCTTAACGCAGATGTTATGGCAAACAGGAGTCTGCCGAATAACGGTGCAGTAGAACAGGGAAAGCGGGCTCGCAAAACAAATACTACCGGAGGGCAACAATCGCCTACTTTTGAACCAAGTAGTTTTCCACGTTTGTCCAATAGTAATGCAACAGGCACAGATGTATGCGATATGCGCATTAAAGCGCCAACAGGAGTAACAATAGATGAAGTTTGGGTAAATGATAAGAAAGTGGACAGCATATATGGAACCGATGGCAAAAAAATTACAGCACGCCCAACTCAAAAAAATGAGGTGCATGTATTTTTTCCGTGTATTGCCGATGGAGCACCCTATTCCATTTCTGTAAAATTTAATAAAGCTTGTACTACGTATGTATACACTCCTACCGATAGCCTGAATGCCGACATTAGTTGTGGCATACAAAATATTAATCCGGGAAATAAAGCAACCCGTCAGATAAAGTTTAGCGGTTCTACTCCGGGCAGTACATTCAGCAGCAGCAAATCGTCAACTGTTTTAAAAAATGACACAAGAGATACTATTTGTGATTTGGAAATCATTGCGAAAGAAAGTATTGATTCGGTTTTAGTGAACGGTGTAAAATGGGATACAAAACCTCCCGGCAAAAAGAACGATACTGTACATGTATACGCACCCAATGGTGGAGGTATTTTACCCGGCAATAAAATGGTGGTTACAGTTTATTGCAGTAAAAAGATAGATGGTTATACTATAGAAATTACTGACGATTCAGATGATACTATTTATCAGTTGGCATGCACAGGTGGTACTATGAAATTTTATTTAAATAATGATAACAGTGCTTTTGGTTTGACCAGCCGTAGTGGAAGTTTGGTTGCCATTAACGAGTCGTGCTCACCTATTTCTCAGTTAGTATTTAATTCGCCCCACCCTGGAATTATTGTAGATGCGGCATCGAGCAAATTGCCATCCTATTTTGATTTCCCAACGGGCACGTTAAATTTCTATTCTCCAATTTTACCGGGAGCACCTGTACAGTTTAGTTTTCATATCAATGCATTATTGCCATACAATTCTACCGATACATTTCCTTATACTACAGTGAATGTTTCTGTACCCGGCACTACTATTTCTTACGATGGTACTGCAACCATTACTCCCGCAAGTTCGCTTACTGAATTCAATGGTAGTATAGATTTTACTTTAACAGGCGACATGCTTCTTCCATCGTTCTTATGGTCGAATGGAAGTACTACCGAAGATATATCTAATCTTTCTTCCGGAACGTATACAGTTATAGTATCGGATTCACCTGGATGCATGACGAAAGTATTTGAAGTGCCTGTGAGCCCATCGGTTGCAATTCCAAATCCCGAACTGACATTAGTATCGGCCGGACCTTGGTGCAGTGGAAGTCTCAATGGGTTCGCTATGGTAATGGACAATGTAAAAGACAATATGCTACCATTAAATTACATATGGAGCAACGGTGCTACTACTGCTATTATCAATAATCTTTCTGCCGGCAACCTTACGGTAAATGTAACCAATGCAAGTGGTTTTTCATGGACTGGAACTGTCAATTTAACTGAGCCTTCTCTGTTATCAGTAACAGCCAATGTTAAAAAATTAAATTGCAATAATGATTTTAGCGGCAGCATTACGCTTATTCCATCGGGTGGAACATTTCCTTACCTCTACAAATGGAATAATGGCAATACTAATCAAGCAAGAACTGGTCTAAAAGCTGGTACGTATACTGCTACAGTTAGCGATGCTAATGGATGCAGCGTAGTTAGCAGTTATCAGGTAAAACAACCTCTTCCACTGCAAATAGTTCCAACATTGACAAGTGTAACTTGCTTTGGAGGTAGTAACGGTAGTGCATCAATAGTTGGAACAGGAGGAACAAAACCATATACATTTTTATGGACCAATGGCATGACAACGGCAGCAGTAACAAACCTCACAGCAGGAACTTATAATGTAGTTGTAACAGATGCTAAGGGATGTTTGGCCAATAGTACAATCAACATTAGCAGTCCGCCACCAATGCAGATTAATGTGCAGCCAATGCCTCCAAGTCAGGCATTTGCAAATGTGCTTGGTGGTTTGCCTCCTTATCAAATATTCTGGAATACAATGCCACCACAAACCGGACCTTTGGCTACAGGTTTGTTCCCCGGGCAAATTTTACAGTTACAGGTAATGGATAATTCAGGTTGCATGCAAATGCAGACATTCATAATGCCGCAGATGAAGTTGGGTAATACAGACTTTTCATCAACCGAAATAGGTTTGACCTTATATCCAAATCCGGCCAAGAATTTTGTTATACTACATATCGATGGTTTTGCAAATGAAAGTGTTCATATTAATTTGTTTGATGCATTGGGCAATAAAGTGCTTAGTCAGAAAAATTTACTTAATAATGGCACTGATATTGTACTAAATGTAATGCACCTTTCAAACGGTATTTATACATTAGAATTACAGTTGCAAGGGCAAACACACAGAATGAAATTAAGTGTACATAATTAAGGGGATTGTGTCACACTAAATACGGAATCGATGATGCCGGAACATCCCGCGGGAATTTAATCTCGCGGGATTGTTTTTTACTTCGAAATAATATTTGATTTATTTTTAAAATTCATCACCACAATCAAAAAAATTTTTATATTTGAGATGCCATTTGAATTATTAATCTCCATAAAAAATAACAAAATGAAACCTTCAAAAATATTTAGCTATGTAAGTTTGTTTTTTGTTTTGATGCCATTGTTGTTAAAAAGCCAATGCGCCATAAATCCGCTCACACTTTTAAAAACAATCACTCCTGCTCAAAGTGACAAGGTCCTCACTTACCAAATAAAACACAGTTTTACTCTTTGGCCCGATTCGCCAATCACTGCCAAAACTTTCGCTATAAGTTATAATCATGCATTTGTTCGTGAGCCAATAATTGCATGCGAAAACTTTAAAGTAAAACCAACCGGGCAGCCCTCTACTTTCGAAGCATTTTGTACCGATACTATTGATAAAGATTTGCCACTAAATTGTTTTTATGGAAATAAAACTAAAGTGGATACTTTGGTAAGAACAGTACCTTTGATTGGCGCTTTGTATCTCGATTCGGCATGCGCACTGGCATGCAATTCTCCGGCAAAATCTTACACATGTATCAAGGTCGATTCTTTAGGAAAGCCTTCGGTGAAAGGAACGATACAATCTTTTGGATTAACTCAGTCTATTAATAACGATTTAAATACTGCCACATCAGCATTTAGTTGGAGTGGGGTAGATGTGCGTGATTATCGTAAGCTTAATGAATGGAACATTGGAATGGGTTCCCGATTTTGGTTCTACATCGAAGGGCAAAGCAAAAAGCATTCGGCAAAAAGCAGGAACAAGCGATCCCGTTGTATTTAAGGTTCATGATTACAATACAGGCATGGATACTATGGGTGTATTGTTAAAAATTCTCATGCGTTTCGAAACAGAAGATGATACAATCACATACAACAATTATTGGCGAAATGACACTGTGCGAATCGAATCGGACTCTGCATCATTCGAAGTGTATTTTCCTTCGCCCTTTACTTCTAAACAAGGAAATATTTTTTTACTGGTAAAAAATGGTGTGGTTATTCAATCCCTAAAGACGGGGGTATTCAATACTGTTCCTTTGCCTTTTCCCGGCACCTTGGTTCCATTTCAGTTTTATATGAAAAGCAATATCACATTTCATTATAACCTCGACACCACAGGATTATTTGGCAACGACTCTTGCGATGTTGATTTGCTTATGTATGGTCACAACGAAAATTGTTACACAGAATTGACTGATACGGGAACGGTTTTGTATGGATACAATCAGCCTTCATGTCCCGGCACACCTGATGGTAGTATAAATGCATTGCCCAATTTCGGCACACCACCCTATGCTTTTGTATGGAGCAATGGTGCCACTACACAAACGATTGCCGGGTTGCCGGCTGGTGCGTATACGGTTATAGTTACAGATATTCTCGGAGTAATGAAAATGAGGACGATATTTTTGCCTCCTCCAGTACCAATTACAATCAGTGGTACAGTACAAAATATAAAATGCCGTTCGGCACACGATGGTTCTATTATGCTAAACGTTTCAGGCGGCTCTCCTCCTTATACTTATTTGTGGAGTAACGGAAAAAAAACTTCAACTATTACAGGGCTATACCCGGGCACTTTTTTAGTTACCGTTACCGACAGTAAAGGATGCATTACTGCTGCAACCTACACGATAACACAACCGGCAACAAGTGTAACAATTGCAAAAACAGTATCTAAAATAAATTGTGGTGGTAAATGCAATGCAAATATAAAACTCACCGTAAGTGGTGGGGTGCCACCATACACATTACTTTGGAATACCGGAGCCACGACTTCAACTTTATCGGGATTATGTGCCGGCATTTACACTTGCACTATTACAGATGCAGTTGGTTGTATTAAAGTAAATACTTCAACGGTAATCGAAAACCCATTGATGGTTGTTACAGTAACAGCTATTAACAGCTCAGAAGCTTCAGCTACAGTTACTGGTGGTGTGTTGCCTCACACTTTTTTATGGAATACCATTCCGCCACAAACCACTGCCACGGCTACCGGACTTTTACCCGGCAAAACGTATAAGGTTATAGTTACTGACTCGGTGGGATGTAGCAAAAGCAAATTTATAACCATGCCTCCTGCAAGAATAGGATTAAATAATATTGATGAACAAGTAGAAATAATTCCCAATCCCAATGATGGCGACTTTGAAGTTGTATTCAATTTTGATAGCGAATTCAATGCGGACATAAGCATATATAATGAGATGGGAGTATTAATTTTTTCTACGCAAAATTCAAATTTAAAAAATAGCAACGAACTTCATTTTGATAATCTTGCAAAAGGAATGTATTTTATTGTCATTTATAATGGCGTTCAGCTTATTTCCAAAAAAGTAATTGTTGAATGAGAAAAGTAGGGTTAGATTTTTGCTCCGGTTTTTTTGTACGGGAATTCATTGGCGATTCAACTTTTTAGAAATAAAAAATTATTGGCTTTTTGACAATTGGTTCCGTGTAAATATATCTATTGCACATTGCTAACAATTGCATAGGTGACGTTCTGTGGAATTTAAATTCATTCTTTTTGGAGGCACAAATGAACTGGACAAAAAGCCAAACTTGCTTATATTATTGGATTACAAGGCCAGTACAGAGTGATTTCCGAATCTGTATCTTTTGTTTCAATAGATTAACAACCCTATTCTGAAAATAGATTTGAGATTGTATTTTTGGACAACTACTTTATTATTTAAAAAAACGGGTTTGAATATTATTTTGAATTTTGATGTAAATATACTGCTCTTTCCTGCCCTCCGGCACCCGGCCCCAACTGTGTCCATGCCTGTGCTCTCATTTGATTATGCATTAACATTATTAATAGGAGTAAAATTAAATGTGCTAAATGCCTTTTGCTTGTTGCTTGTTGCTTGTTGCTTGTTGCTCAATTGGAGCAACTACTAAGTTACTTAAATTTTCCATTGCTATTTGATTTTAAAATTTGTAATTGTAAAGATATAGAAAAGTTTTTTTACAATTTGTAAATGGAGCAATATAAAGTTGTTAACGTATATCTGCCCCCCACTTAACGTAGCTTCAGCTACTCATTATTATTCCATAAGAATTAATCCCAAATAAAAAGCCGAGTTTCAATAATGGAAATTCTAACCAACCGTAGCGAGAACAACGTGTCACTGACACGTTTCGTTCATAAGCCTGAACAAGGCAGAACATATATTATCACCGTTATTACCTTAGTTGCATAAAAGTTTTAAGTTCAGGATTGAACATTGCTACAGAGAACGCTCCGCCTCCCAATTGCGAACCAATTCAAACAAGGAAGAACTATGTAACTAAAATCAAGAATATTTTCCCTAAACTTGCACCATCAAATAATACGCAATGAACAACGAAGCTATTGAGAATTTGAAACTAGCGCTACAAGTTTCGCCCGATAATATCCCCTTACACATGATGCTGGCCGAGGCATTGATGAACACCGCCCGGTACGATGAGGCCGAAACTATTTATAAAAGCGCCCTTGAAATACAAAGCGATGATAAGATTAAGCTGGGGCTGGCAAAGTCATGTTACATGCAGCAAAAATATTCGATAGCGAATGTAATAGTGGATGAGTTAATAGCAAGAGGCACACCACCACCTGCTACCTTTCTGCTGCATGCAAAACTTTTATTAAAAGACAATCAACTATTTAAGGCAAGCGAAGAGTATAAAAAGGCACTTATGCTTGATGCATCGCTTAAGGATGATGAGATGGAAGATGCGCTTAAAGTAAAAAATACATCCGGAGAGAGCGTAATGGATGATGAATTTGAAGCACTGCCTGCAAATATGGAGCGCCCCAAAATAAATTTTGATGATGTAGGAGGAATGAATGTAGTGAAAGAGGAGATCAAAATGAAAATCATACTTCCCATGCAACACCCTGAGTTGTATGCGGCCTATGGCAAAGCCATAGGCGGAGGTATATTGTTATATGGACCTCCGGGTTGTGGCAAAACCATGCTTGCCCGCGCTACAGCGGGGCAGGTGAAGGCCAACTTTGTAACGGTAGGTATAAACGATGTGTTGGATATGTACATAGGTGCCAGTGAGCAACGATTGCATGCTATATTTGAAATGGCTCGTCAGCAAAAACCCTGTGTACTTTTTTTTGACGAGGTAGATGCCCTTGGTGCCAGCCGCTCAGATATGCGCCATTCGGCAGGAAGGCATTTGATAAACCAGTTTTTAAATGAGCTGGATGGGGCACAAAATGGCAACGATGGAATTTTAATACTTGGGGCAACCAATGCGCCCTGGCATTTAGATGCCGCTTTTCGCAGGCCTGGCAGATTTGATCGCATCATATTTGTTCCACCTCCTGATGATACAGCTCGTGAAGAAATATTTAAAGTGTTGCTGAAAGGGAAACCCGTTTCTGAAATTGACTATCAAGCATTGGCTAAAAAAACTAAAGACTATTCAGGTGCCGACCTTAAAGCAATTATCGATATTGCCATCGAAGAGAAACTGCGCGAGTCTATGTTGAAGGGAATGCCTTCGCCATTAAATACTGCATCGCTATTGCAGGCAATGAAGCAAGTATTGCCAAGCACTAAAGAATGGTTTGTTAGTGCGCGCAACTACGCATTATATGCTAATGAAAGCGGTTTGTACAACGATATACTCACTTACCTCGGCATAAAAAAGTAAGGTATGTATCATTTGGAACGCGGGAAACTATTACTACAACAACATCGTTTTAAGGAGGCTGTTGCCGAATTTAGGCAACACCTAAGTTCGTTTCCTGATGATGCGCAGGCACATGTGTACTTAGCTATTTGCCACCTCAATGCTGATCAAATTACTGAGGCCGAAGCGTCTATTAACGAGGCTATCAGGCTCGACCCTTCTGATTCGTTTACTTTCTATATGTACTCGCGAATTTTTCTTGCTAAAGAAAAATCAAAAGATGCTATGGTCAAAATAAATGAGGCCATCGCTATGGAACCATATCGAGATGAATATTTTGCCTGGCGTGCACAATTATTTTTATTGCAAAAGGATTATGAACTCGCATTGCAAAGCGCTGATGAGGCACTGGCAATTGACCCGGGTAATGTGGATGCGCTTAATCACCGTGCTACTGCGTTAATAAAGTTAAATAAAAAGGAAGAAGCGTTTGCCACTATTAACGAAGCCCTGTATGAGGATCCCGAAAACAGTAACACCCATGCCAATACAGCCTGGAGTATTCTGGAGCGAGGAGACCATCGTAAGGCCATACATCACTTTAGTGAAGCACTGCGTTTTAATCCAAACAATGAATGGGCCAAACATGGCATGATAGAAGCTCTCAAAGCACGCTATTGGCTGTATCGTGTTTTTTTAAAGTACATGTTTTGGATTGGTAATATGAAACCGGGGATGCAAGCGGCCCTTATTTTTGGATTATGGTTTGGGATGAGGTATTTAAATAATTTGGCTGATAAAAATCCATCCATGGCTATTTTTATTTATCCGTTGTTGATTTTGTACTCGCTCTTTGCTTTCAGCACATGGATTATACAACCATTGTTTAACATGCTGCTATTCTGGCATCCTCAAGGTAAGTTTATTTTAAGTGATCAAGAACGCAAAGGGGCATTGCTTACTTCACTTCTGTTTGCTGCCGGAGTAATTTCATTACTCATTTATATTCCCTCGCAGATAGAAACGTTTTTGATTGCCGGAATATTTTTTGTTACAATGATGTTGCCATGCGCTTCTATTTTTAATAAGGCCATACGAAAAGGTAAAATAACGCTTACCATATACGCTGGAATTATGGCGCTAATGGGAGTGCTTACCATAGTTGCCTGTGCAGCAGGATTAGCCTATGAAACCCTTGGAACAATTTACCTTGCCCTTTTATTTATTTATCAATGGGTGTTTAATTTTATTGTCATTAGGAACTGAGAAAATTTTGGCTGGGGCCATCGGGCAAAGTCAGGGTATATGGCAATTTAGTGTGAATGGTGGTTTTTCAAATTCTACAAAAAAGGATTATTGCTATTAGAAAATTAATTTACTTTCGTTCCAAATAAAAGTCTTTCGGAGTTAGGAATAGCATTGGTCAACATATATAGTTATAGTTGCAATTTGCAATTTTTATTTTCAATAGAAATTGGGATGGATGTTAGGATAACGGATTCCAAAAAAAATCTGAATAGTAAAAGTAATAAAGATGCAAAGAAGAAGTTTATCCCGGTTTGAGGTGGTTAAAATTAGAAATAGTGCAAGCCGGGTAGAATTATTTATTTCCTGCAAAAGGGTCATCACGTGTGTGCTGTTTATTGCACTGTTATCCGGTGTAATTATTAAAACAGTAAATGCACAGCATACTATTCATAAATATTATCCCCCACAAGATTCGCTCGTTGCAATGAAACTTGCCTATTGGCAAGACTGTAAGTTCGGTTTGCTAATGCACTGGGGGACGTATTCGCAGTGGGGTATTGTTGAAAGTTGGAGTTTGTGCAACGAGGACGAGGGCTGGTGTCAACGCAGAGGGCCTTATGCACATGATTACAACACCTATAAAAAGGAATACGAAAAATTGCAAACCACCTTTAACCCTGTTAATTTCAATCCCGATAAATGGGCTAAAGCTGCCTCTGAAGCAGGCATGAAGTATGTTGTGTTTACCACAAAGCACCACGATGGGTTTTGTATGTTCGATACCAAACAAACCGATTACAAAATTACTTCTCAAAAAACGCCTTTTCATAATAATCCCAAAGCAGATGTGACCGCTGAAATATTTAATGCATTTAGAAAATATAATTTTATGACAGGTGCATATTTCAGTAAGCCCGATTGGCATAGTGAATACTACTGGTGGAGTTATTTTGCAACCCCTAATCGCATGAGCAATTACGATCCTGCCAAATATCCTGACCGATGGAAAAACTTTGATGATTATACGTTTAATCAGTTGCAGGAATTGTGCACTAATTACGGTAAGGTAGATTTACTTTGGCTTGATGGAGGCTGGGTGCGCCCTGACAGTACCATTACCAAGGAAGAAGAATCGTGGATAAAAACACCATGGCGCAATGAGATAGACATGCATCGGTTGGCTGCTATGGCACGCAAGCAACAACCGGGAATATTAATTGTAGATCGTTCAGTGTATGGATATTATCAAAACTATCTTACTCCAGAGCAACAGGTTCCTGATACCGTTTTGTCGTATCCCTGGGAGACCTGCATGACCATGGCCACTTCGTGGAGTTACGTGCCTGGCGATAAATTCAAATCAACCAATCAGCTTATTCATTTGTTATGTAAGATTGTGTCGCGTGGAGGAAATCTCTTACTCAACATTGCGCCTTCGGCACAAGGAGATTGGGATAACGATGCCTATATACGTTTGCAGCAAATAGGTAATTGGATGCGTGTGAATCAGGATTGTATTTATGGAACAAAACCGGTACTTCCATATCAGGAAGGAAAATTTGTGTTTACGCGAAAGGGAAATACCATCTATGCGATTTACCTAGCAGAAGAAAATGAAAAAGTGCCACCCACAATAGAGTTTAGTAATAATGGTTGGCAGGTAAAAAATATTTCTGCCATGAAAAGCGGTTCTGTTAAGTGGACCAATTCTAATGGAAAAATAAAAATTGACAATACCAAAACAACTGACCCTAGCGATGCACTGGTTTTTAAATTAGTTGTTAAGTAAACGCATGTGCAGTAAAAACATCGTGTCACATTAAAATAAATTGTACAGATGGTACAAAAAAAGGTTAGAAAAAATGTTATTTCTATTTTAGATTAAAAAATGGAATGCGGGCATATGAATAGAAATAAAATAAAACATAGTGCGGGCGCGCGTAGCGCGCCCGCCATACTTGCGCTCCCACTATTTTTCACTTTTTTGGTAGCTCTTGGAGGTGTCAAAATTTGCAACGCACAAAGTATTCCTCTTTACAAGAACCCAAATCAACCCGCTGCGCTACGGATAGAAGATTTATTACAACGCATGACACCCGAAGAAAAGTTCTGGCAACTTTTTATGATTCATGATGAAATAAAATCAGGCGAGGAGGAAAAATATAAAAGCGGAATTTTCGGTTTGCAGTTTAGAGAAGATCTAGGCAATAGGGAGGCAACACAACAAATGATGGCGCACGATACACTTGGCAGTCCATTGGCCTACGCAAGAAAGTGTAATGCCATACAGCGCTATTTGATAGAGCGATCAAGGTTGGGTATTCCGGCAATTTTTTTTGAGGAAGCATTACATGGACTATTACAATATAATGCAACGGTTTTTCCGCAATCCATAGCCATAGCAAGCACCTTCGATACAACAGTTGCACGGCAAGTATTTGATGCTATTTCAACCGAGACTAAAGTGTATGGAATAAGACAGGTGCTAAGTCCGGTAATAAATTTAGCAAGCGATGTTCGCTGGGGACGTGTTGAAGAAACCTATGGCGAAGACCCATTTTTAAGTGCCGTTATGGGCAATGCTTTTATTCAGGCATTTGAAACAAAAAATATAATTACTACTCCAAAACATTTTGTTGCGAATGTTGGCGAGGGTGGCCGCGATAGTTATCCAATTCACTTTAGTGAATTGTATTTAATGCAAACTGATTTTGTTCCTTTTCAATCTGCATTCGAAAAGGCAAAAGCACGGTCGGTCATGACCTCCTACAATTCGCTTGATGGTGCTCCATGCACTGCCAACAATTGGTTGCTAAATAAAAAACTCAAGGGCGATTGGAATTTTACCGGTTTTGTGATTAGCGATGCCGGTGCTACAGGTGGTGCCAATGTATTGCATTATACAGCACGTGATTATTCCGATGCCACGGCAAAAGCCATTACCAATGGGTTGGATGTTATTTTACAAACGCACTTCGATCATTACAAACTGTTTAGTCCGCCTTTTTTGGATGGGAGCATCAAACAGGACATAATTGATAATGCAGTGCGAAGAGTGTTGCGCGCTAAGTTTGAGTTAGGGTTGTTTGAACAACCTTATATTGACACCAGCGAAGTAATAAAGTATTATCACAATGCCAGGCATATTGCTGCTGCTAAAGCAGCAGCGCTTAAGTCGATGGTGTTGCTTAAAAATGAAAATAAAGCCCTTCCACTAAGAAAAAATCTTGGGACTATTGCAGTGATTGGCAGTGATGCAGCAGAGTTAAGAATGGGAGGATATAGTGCTGTGAGCATGCATGGTGTTTCTGCATTGGATGGAATTAGCAATAAGGTTGGAGCCAATACAAAGATTATGTATTCGAAAGGAGTTAATCGTATTTATGAAACATATACGGTAATAGATACTAAATATTTTTCAGGGTTAACAGCAGAAGGAAAAGCTAACGGCTTGCGGGGAATGTATTTTGCAAATCCTGATTTGGCAGGCAAACCTGCGTTTGAAAGAATGGATGGGCAAATAAATTTTCATTGGACCCTCTATCCTCCCGATCCTATATTGCCTTTAGATTTTTATAGTGTGCGATGGACAGGCAACTTAAAAGTTCCCGTTTCGGCTAAGCTAAAAATTGGATTAGAAGGGAATGATGGCTTTAAATTATATATCAATAAGAAATTAGTAATTGATAAATGGTTAAAACAGTCTTATAGTGTAGTGCTTGAAGATTACGAATTTATCAAAGATAAAATTTATGAAATAAAAATTGAATTTAAGGAAACAGTGGGTAATGCCCATATTAAATTAATCTGGAATTATGGTGTTGCTGAGAATGAAGATGAAAAAATAAACGCTGCAATACAGGCAGCCATGCAAGCCGATGCAGTAATTGTTGTTGCAGGAATTGAAGAAGGCGAGTTTCGTGATAGAGCCTTGTTATCACTTCCAGGCAATCAGGAGGAGATGATTATTAAACTTGCTGCCAATGGCAAGCCCATCGTTGTTGTGCTAAGTGGTGGTAGCGCTATCACCATGAGCAGCTGGATTGATAAGGTAGATGCAGTTGTGATGAACTGGTACAATGGTGAACAAACAGGAAACGCACTGGCCGATGTCTTATTTGGCGATTACAATCCGGCAGGGCGCTTGCCCATTACATTTCCGCAACATGAGGGGCAATTGCCGCTATCTTATTTTCACAAGCCCACCGGCCGTGGCGATGACTACTATAACCTGAGCGGATTGCCTTTATTTCCTTTTGGATTTGGATTGAGCTATACAAGTTTTGAATACAGCGATTTAAATTTTTCCAAAAATGAAACTACTACGGTTGATACCACACAAGTATTTTTCACTGTAAAAAATACAGGCACCAAAGATGGGGAAGAAGTGGTGCAACTATACATACGCGATATGCTGTCATCTATTTCGCAACCGGTAATTGCATTAAAAGGATTTATGCGCGTTCCCTTAAAAGCTGGCGAATCAAAGAAACTATCATTTAACATCACGCCAGAAATGTTAAGCATGATTGATGATAAAATACAACGCGTAATTGAACCGGGAGAATTTAGGATAATGATTGGGGCATCTAGCAGGGACTTAAAATTGAAAGGGAATTTGATGGTGCGATAATTTTTAAATCATATCGATTCAAAAAACTTCCACATCACTACGCCATGACAAACAGAAATATTCAATGAATGTTTGGTGCCAACTTGGGGAATTTCCAGGCTATAATCACTCTGATCTACCACCGCTTGTGAAACACCATCAACCTCATGTCCAAATATTAAGGCGGTTTTTTCACCATTCCAGTTAAGCTTATTTAACCGTATGCTGTTTTGCACCTGCTCTACAGCAACACATACATAGTTGTTTTCTTTAAGATGTTCAATAGCATCCATTGTGTTTTCAAAATATTCCCAGGCAACCGTTTCGGTGGCCCCAAGTGCCGATTTGTAAATGTCCTTATTGGGAGGAACAGCCGTTATTCCACAAAGCAATATTTTTTCAACACGAAAGGCATCGCAAGTGCGAAAGATGTTGCCCACATTGAGGGCACTGCGCACATTATCAAGTACGATAATAATTGGCAATTTTGCAGCCTGTTTAAATGCTGCTACTGATAGCCTTCCTAAATCTTCGTTTTTTATTTTTTCCACCAAGCAAAAAATTACATTTGCGCGAAGATAAACTTTAGAAAACTTAGCACCATATTCAATTAAATGTCAACGAAGGAAACTCCATTAATGAAACAATACAACAGCATTAAGGCGAAATACCCGGATGCGTTGTTGCTATTTCGTGTAGGCGATTTTTACGAAACATTTAATGATGATGCCGTGCGCTGTAGCAAAGTGCTTGGCATTGTACTAACCAAACGAAGCAATGGTGCTGCCAGCGAAATGGAACTTGCCGGTTTCCCATATCATGCACTAGATACCTATTTGCCAAAGCTGGTGCGTGCAGGCATGCGTGTAGCTATCTGCGACCAACTCGAAGATCCCAAATTAACAAAGACCATTGTGAAACGTGGCGTTACCGAATTGGTAACACCGGGGGTTGCTATTAACGATAAGATATTGGATCACCGCAGTAATAATTTCTTATGTGCCATACATCATGATAACGGCCGTTTCGGAATCGCATTTGTAGATGCAAGTACAGGTGAGTTTCTGGCAGGTGAAGGCACCTGGGAAACCGTTGATAAGCTAATTCAGAACTTTAGTCCGGGAGAAATTATTTTCCAAAAGCGTACACAAAAAGAATTGCTCGATCAGTTTGGGAAAAAATATTTTACCTATCAGGTAGATGAGTGGGTTTTTCAATCAACCTATTGCCATGAGCTATTAACTAAACAATTTCAAAGTGCCTCACTCAAAGGCTTTGGTATAGATGATATGCCGCTTGCTATTATTGCTGCAGGTGCCGCACTCTATTATTTAAACGAAACCCAACAGCGTACCCTTGGCCACATTACCTCTATATCGCGAATCGAAGAGTCGCAATTTGTATGGCTCGATAAATTCAGCATACGAAATTTGGAATTGGTAAGCACTCCCTTCGAACGTGGAAGGAGTTTGATAGATGTGATTGATAAGACGCTCACCCCAATGGGTGCGCGTTTATTGCGCAGATGGTTGCTCCTCCCATTAAAAGATATACAGTCTATACAGCAACGTCAGGATGCGGTTAGCTATTTTGTAAACCGGTTTGAAGAGTCAAATGTGATAGCCACGCAACTTAAGCAGGTGGGCGACCTTGAGCGGTTGATATCGAAAGCGGCATTGCGAAAAATTTCGCCTCGCGAAATGATGCAATTAAAACGCTCCCTGGAAGCTACACTGCCATTGAAACACTTTTGCCTGCAAGCAGATAATGAAGCGTTGCAACAACTGGCTCAAAATATGCCTGCTTGCGATGAGGTTATAAAATCAATAGCGGCTACTATAAACGATGATCCCCCTGCACTTATAACAAAGGGCGGTGCTATCCGTGCAAGTGTCAATACTGAACTTGATGACCTGCGCCACATAAGCACAACAGGGAAGGAGTACTTGCTCGAAATACAAAAACGTGAAAGTGCTGCAACCGGCATTACTTCGCTCAAAGTGGCTTTTAATAATGTGTTTGGGTATTATATAGAAGTAACTAATGTGCACAAGGATAAAGTACCGGACTCATGGTTACGCAAGCAAACGCTTACTAATGCCGAACGTTACATAACTCCGGAGCTAAAGGAATACGAAGAAAAAATTTTGGGCGCGGAAGAAAAAATTCTAGCGCTGGAAGAAAAAATATTTAGTCTGCTGGTTGATCAGGTAATTGTGTATGTGCAAAGCATTCAGACCGCAGCAGCGCAAGTTGCGCGTATCGATTGCTTATATGGTTTTGCTACCGCTGCTGTTAACCATCACTATATACGCCCGGTGGTTGACGATTCGCATACGCTCGATATACGCGATGGGCGCCACCCGGTACTCGAACAACAGATGCCGCTGGGCGAACCATATGTATCAAATGATATCTACCTGGATAATACACAACAGCAACTAATCATGATAACCGGCCCGAACATGGCCGGTAAGAGTGCCTTGCTAAGGCAAACCGCATTAATCGTGCTGATGGCGCAAACGGGCAGTTTTGTGCCTGCACGTAGTGCAAGCATTGGTGTGATTGATAAAATTTTTACACGCGTAGGTGCCAGTGATAATATTTCGGCAGGCGAAAGCACCTTTATGGTAGAGATGAACGAAACGGCAAGTATCCTCAATAACCTGAGCAACCGCAGCCTGGTACTACTTGATGAAATTGGACGTGGTACGGCTACATACGATGGCATCAGTATTGCTTGGGCTATTGCCGAGTTTATTCATGATCATCCTACAGCAAAAGCTAAAACACTTTTTGCAACCCACTATCACGAACTAAATGAAATGACCAATACCTTTGCTCGAATCAAAAATTTTAATGTAAGTATAAAAGAGTCAGGCAATAAAATTTTGTTTTTAAGAAAACTGATACCGGGGGGGATTGAACATAGCTTTGGAATACATGTTGCAAAGCTTGCAGGCATGCCGGTGAAAGTATTACAGCGTGCCGACCAATTGCTGAAGCAATTGGAAAAAGCGCACAGCGGAAATCATCTGGTAAAACAAATTACTACCAAAGAAAAGCAAGAAGCACTTCAGCTAAGCTTTTTTCAATTAGACGATCCGGTGCTTGAGCAAATAAGAGAGGAGATAATAAAAACCGATATCAATACTCTTACTCCTGTTGAAGCACTTTTAAAATTAAACGAGATAAAGAAATTGTTGGGTAGGTAACAGCCTTTCGTGTTTTTAATAAGTATGCATTGGTTGCTTCTAGTGCATTTTTTTTTGTTTAAGTAGAAATAGTTAAGGTATTGTTTTCATTTTACAAATAGCTATAAAGCGGTTATGATGCCGCTGCACCGTGCAGTTTGCCAAGAGGTGACCAAACTTTTCTGACGTTTTTCTAAATAAATTTGGCGAATGGAACAATGCGTACTTTTTTTATCAGCAGATTTGCAACCGTTGAAAGATGACCATCTGTTCGCTTTCACTTTTAAAAGGAATTATTTGACACTTTGCAATTTTTGATTTAGCACTGTGTTTTTGTCATAAAACTTTTGAATTAACTGGGTTACTTTTTATAAGGAACTTAAAACTTTTTAACTTAATGATGTATTTATGTAACTTTTCGAAGCGTGTTATTTTTTTATACGTTTTTATGGTGTGCTTTCTAGCAAGTCAAAGTCGCTTAAAATCTCAAAGCGTTTTCATTCCTTCATCGTATTATGCATTTAATCAGTCTAATGCGAATTTAGATTCGATGGGCACTGGTAACTTGAATTTACAGGCCGGCCAGTATAGTGTGGCTTTGGGAAAGGTAGGAGGCGCTATAGAACTTACCACCAGCAGCACGCTCATACAGGCTGCCAACCTGGTGGCAGATAGTGTAATTGCTATTGAGTTTTATTTTAAACCCGGTAGCAAGTTCAGCGATGCACAATTGTTTACCCGCAATGATAATGCTATATCCATAGGGTTTAGCAGTCAGATGATTAATTTCCGTACCAAGCACACCAAGTTTGGTGGCGGTGTTGTAAGCGATAATTTCGATATACTTTTAAATGGTGTTAGTCGCAAATCATTTGGATATTATGCAGATGGTAACTGGCATCACCTGGTTTTTAAATTTAATGCTGCGGCAGGTACTAAAGAATTATTTGTTGATGGATTATTAGCGAATGGATTTTCAAAAACTATTTCGGGCGGAACCATAGCTAATACCAATGCGGCAATGTCATTAAATCTCGTTCCATCTGGCATATATCGCTTCTATGGCTTTTTTGATGAGATTGCTTTTTACAACAAGAACATCACTCCTGCATTCATTTACAAACACTATCTGGAAGGGCAACAGGGTCTTCCGTACAGTTTTAATAATAACTATACACAAGGCATACCAACAGCACCCGCTGTGTCTGCCGGAATTGATGTTCAAGAATTTGCTCCTGGACATCCTAATGTTAATGTAAATTTTATTGATCAACTAAAAGGATTTCCAACACCACGTTTTAAGCGTGGTCATACCATGCGCGAAAATTTTCAATGGATGAATCCTGAATTTGTTTCGGGGCGCTGGCAAACAAATATCACTTATGCTGATGCTGTTGCTAATAGCTTGGTTATTCAAAAAGAATTAGCCGAAGTATTTAACTATGCATTGATCGTGTCTGAAAATACCGGGTACTATGGTGATTATAACAACTTAAATTCTTTTCCCGGAGCATGGGTAAACCTTGCTAATCAGAATCCACAACTAAAGGCAGCCGCTATATCATTTTGGCCACAGTTGCGTCCCGATCTTGCCGGCTTTACATCGGGAGGGCCTTATGGCAATAGTCAGAACAAACCAAACACACACTATTTGCGTAACAGCAATGGCCAATACCTAAACCCAAATGGTGGTGTAGGTACATTCAAATATTGGAGCCCAGCTTCGCCATTAGACAGTGTTGCGTATGACGGATTATCACAAAAATTTTATATCGAGCAACTACTTAATAAACTGACACGCCCATTAAATTATTTAAACGAGAATGGTGAGATATTACCTTACTATACTGCTGGCCTTATGCAACAAGATCCTGCTGTGGTTGCCGATAAAAACAGTTCGGGTATTATTGATTGGTTTGAGTATTATGGTGATCGTGCTTATCGAATTACCAATATTTATAAGTCGCAGTTCAACAATTTGCTTACGCAGAATAACATCTTCTTTAGCCACTATGCAGTTGATGGGTATAATAACTATCGTGCTAAATATTCTGAAATGCGTAATATTCAGAGTACACGCAATGGGCAAAAATTTCCAACTCCTGATTTTTATCCGCGCTTTCCAAGTTACTACTGGGATGTTCCCGGTGCATGGCATGGCTTGCAATGGATATTTGATTGTCGCATAAACGAATTAGCCGAAGGCGATAATTTATATTCTCCATTTGTTGCAGCAGGATGGGAAGAAGATGAAACACAAAATATTCGTCCCGGGCAATGGTTAGGTTTAATGAAAATACTTTCGGTAACGGGTGCAGAATATTTTTATACCGCTTTCTTTAATCTGCAAACTTCGTACAACCCACCCTCAGTAGTTCCGGCACATCCTAATAACTATATATGGCAGGAAGTAATACCTCCTTACGCGCAAGCGGTAACAAGCCGTTTCGAAAGCCTTTTCAAAAACAGTTATTTAATGCCTGGCGATGAAACCAACAAAATTACAAACACATTGCCCGGCTACCGATTTAAAACAGGCGATGCACGTAAGGTTATTGTTGCGCGCAAGCACAATTCACAAAATCAATATCTTATTTCGGGAGCTATTGAAAACAATAGTAACATGATGGGCAGCGTTGAGCCTGAAGGCCCTGTAACAATTAATTTAGATGGCCAACAAATTACATTAACCATTCGCAGGCAAGGCAGCACCTATTTTTACGATAACACCAATACCAGTGCGCCTATCTTCTATCAAATAGATGGATGGCATGAGTATAAACATCCGTCACGTTGGACAACCGATTTTAATATCGAGGCCGAATTATTTGACAACGCACCGGCTAATGCCAATTTAAAAACCACATTCGTATCAAACATGCAAGCCGGAGATTTCCGCAATACATATACTACCATCACTTACAGCAATTCGGTAACGGTGCCATCTGCACTGGAGTATGATTTTGCAGTACGTAGTACTGCAAAGACCTATTACCTATGGGTACGTGCTCGCAGCAAAAATGGACTACCCGCTGGTGCATCATTTAAGATAGATAATGGGCAGTCGCGAAACATTGCCTGTATTACTTCTACCGATTTTCGCTGGTATCGCATAGACTCGGCTTCGTTGGCTGCAATACAGTACAGCAACCTTGCAGTTGGTAGCCACACTTTTAAGATTTCTCCATACAGCAACGCCTTCGAAATAGATAAGTTTGTTTTGACTACCAATAGCAATCTTGGGCTTGATAACATCATTACAAGTTGTGGAGCGCAAGTTAATGTAACTATCGCTTCTTCATTAGGAACTGCATTATGTCCAGGCACAAACACAACCTTAACCGCAAGTGCAGGGCAGTCGTTTATCTGGTCTAATGGTGCTACTACCTCTTCTATTAATGTATCTACTCCGGGAACTTATATAGTAACAGTTACTCAAAACGGTAGCATAGGTACGGCAACTATAACCATTGCATCAACCACACCTCCTGCTACTCCGGTAATTACCACCGCAGTCGAGAATGGACAAATAGTGCTGAAAGCACAGCAACCCCTTGCCTCCGGATTTTTATGGAATAATGGTAACACTACTAATAGGGTTACCGTTAATGCTACCGGTATTTACACGGTTTCTGCAACCGGACCCGGTTGTACTTCGTTGCCCGGCTCTATAAACATAACATCCTTGTTACCGTGTTCATGCGTTGCCGTTGATCTCATAAATGCTTACGATATAACTAATGCCAGTGCAGTAATTAATTTCAATGCTTGTATAAATGCGGATACGTTTGTTGTATTATATTATGCCGACAAAACAAGCAGCTTGCTATACAAATGGGCATCGGGCAACGATCACGATATCAAGCTAACGGGATTAAGTCCCAATACCCTATATCGTTATAGTGTAATCTCACGTTGTGGTGCGAAGCAATATTATAGTAGCAAAGGATTCTTTACTACACTGCCCGGCAATCATACATGTCGTGCAACACCTGTCTCTTTAAGTGAAAGTCAGATAACCATCAATTCAGCAAGACTGAATTGGTTTAACACAGTTGCTGATTTTTTTGTTGTTCGCTATCGTGTAATTGGTAATTCCAATTACAACACGTTGATTTTTCCAGGAAGCAACTTGAATTTTGCACAGGTAAATCAGCTAATAAGTAATACGAACTACGAATGGGAAGTGCGCAGTATTTGCAATGGATATTGGAGCCCTTTCGGGTTTACAAGTTATTTTAAAACATTGAGCAATGCTGCAAATTGCGCTACGCCAATCAATTTGGCCAATAGTACACAAACAACTACATCGCTGGGTCTTACGTGGAGTAATTCTATAAATGTAGATTCGGTAATAATTCGATATCGTGAAGAGGGAACTGTTCCTTATAAATTCAAGAGAATAAAAGGTAGCCCTAATCCGGGTAGCAATCTAGTCAATAGCCTTACCCAGAATACTACCTATACATTTGAAATTCGCTATATATGTAACGGGCAGTTTTCCGATTATAGCAATGCAATTTCAGCCACTACAAAAAGTGCAGGTGGCAAATATGCTGCACAGGTAAGCGAAGAAACTGAACATAATTCACCTATCACTATATATCCAAATCCGGTGCACGGCATATTAAATATTTCTTTCAGTTGTGAAACTGAAAGCAAAATTTCGATAAACATAGTGGATGCCTTGGGTAAGCAAAAGTACAGCCATGTGCAAGCTTGTTCTCAAGGTCAAAACATCGTTTCGACAAATGTTGAGGGATGGTCGGTCGGTATGTATTTTGTTTCATACACCATCAACGGTATGGAGTATAGGGCTAAGTTAAATGTGTATTAGGGTATGAGTTTAGTAAATTTTTTAGATAGGTTAGAATAGCTTTTCGACAGCACCCCCGACTTTTCTTCGGGGGCCTTTTTTTTGTAGTCATTAAGGTTGCAGTAAATATAAGTCTTAACATACTTTAACAATTATTATTACTTTATAGCTGTAACAATTCGATTGATGTAGTCATCTTACTTCTGTAATCACAATCAATAATACGATTCGATTTTGAAGATGCACGCTTTGCACTAGATTCGATAAGTTCATTGAGGCCTGTTCAAAAAATCGATCTTCTCATTCAATAAACCAAATAAAACTTCTTTAAGATGAAACCAACTAGTAAATCAATGGCCGCGCTTTGCCTTGCTGTATCCTTATTGTTAACAGTAACTGTATATGCAGGAGCGCCTAAAACACAAGGGCAAAAAAATCTTGAATCGCTTATAAGCAAAAACGTGCAATACCCTCAAGAAATGAAAGAGTGGCATAAGAATGCGGTGGTACGCGTAGCATTTTTTGTAGATAAGGAAGGTAAAATTAAAATACAGGATTATAACAGTAGCGATACGTTCTTCTTTGATTATGTGAAAAAACAGTTAGAAAGAGAAAAGCTGTATAACCCCGAAGACCTGCAGGATAAGTTATTCTGTTACGAATTCAGGTTTGAGTCTGTTCAGTAAAGGATGATGCGGCTCCCAGAGCACACAAGATAAGGTGGTTTGAATAAATTTTTTTGTTCAATTAAAGCTCGTCTGCAAAGACGGGCTTTTTATTTTTCGGTAAGTGTTTTTTACTGAGCTTCTTTCTTAAAAAAAATTGAAGTAGTGCACAGAATGAATTAATATATTTACCACCCATCCAAATAATTAAATTATGTATCAAACACTTCAGCCTACACTGGCAAATGAACTAGAGGAAATAAAAGCGGCAGGATTGTATAAAACTGAGCGAATTATCAGCAGCCCGCAGGCTGCAGATATATTAACTAATGGCAAAGAGGTAATTAATTTTTGCGCCAATAACTACCTGGGGCTTTCTTCGCACCCTGCGGTAATAGCCGCAGCGCATAAGACTATCGACTCTCATGGATATGGCATGTCGAGCGTGCGCTTTATTTGTGGTACGCAAGATTTGCATAAGACACTAGAGCAAAAAATCTCTGATTTTTTGGGAACAGAAGATACCATTTTGTATGCAGCAGCATTTGATGCCAATGGCGGAGTGTTTGAACCGTTACTTAATGAACAGGATGCCATCATCAGTGACGAACTTAATCATGCTTCCATTATTGATGGAGTCCGCTTATGCAAAGCAGACAGACACCGATATAAGCATAATGATATGAATGAGCTTGAAGCAAAGCTGAAAGAAACGCAAGATAAGCGCCACCGCATGATTGTAACCGATGGGGTTTTTAGCATGGATGGGACTATAGCGCAGTTAGATAAAATTTGTGAGCTGGCCGATAAATATAAAGCGCTAGTAATGATTGATGAGTGCCATGCTTCGGGATTTATGGGTGCCACCGGCAGAGGTACGCACGAATACAGGAATGTAATGAGCCGAGTAGATATCATAACCGGAACGTTAGGCAAAGCGTTAGGTGGTGCCATGGGTGGATTTACTTCCGCCAAAAAGGAAATAGTCGAAATACTAAGACAACGTTCGCGCCCGTATTTATTCAGCAACTCGCTGGCACCATCTATCGTAGGAGCCTCTATAGCAGTAATTGATTTGCTTAGCGAATCAACTGCCTTGCGCGATAAGTTGTGGGAGAATACGAAGTATTTCCGTTCGCAGATTACTGCCGCAGGTTTTGATATAAAACCCGGAGAGCACCCTATTGTACCGGTAATGTTATACGATGCTCCCCTTGCCCAACAATTTGCAGCATTATTGCTCGAAGAAGGGATTTACGTAATCGGATTTTTCTATCCTGTGGTTGCCAAAGGCAACGCACGTATACGTGTGCAAGTTTCGGCAGGCCACGAAAAAACTCATATCGACAAGGCGGTAGCAGCCTTTACCAAGGTAGGTAAGCACCTGGGTGTAATTAAGTAGTTCTGATTTTTTATTTGTCAATTTAACTTAGGCTGAGTAATGCCACTTACCATTTATAAATCTTCGGCCGGTTCAGGAAAAACTTTTCAATTGGTTTTCGAATACCTCTGCATTGTATTGCAGGATATTCCTGCCATTAAATCAACACTGGCAGTTACGTTTACCAACAAGGCATCAGAAGAAATGAAGGTGCGAATTCTTGAAACTACATTTCAGTTAGTACAAGGGCAAAATCAACCAATGCTTGAGCAATTGTGCAACCGCTTGGGTATTGATAGCGAAAGCATTCAAATCAAAGCGAAGGAACTACTGCAGGCATTGGTGTATCGATACTCGTGGATTTCGGTACAAACCATCGATAGTTTTTTTAACCGCATTGTTAAAGCTTCGGCTAAGGAACTGATGATGCCACTTCAGTTTGATATAGAGCTTAGCCAGGGTGTTATGAAAACATTTATCATTAATGAGTTGATGCAGGAAATTAATGATAGCGATTATGTGCGTAACCTCTTGCGCGATTTTGCTCTTGATAAGCTTGATGATGGTAAGGGATGGAATTATAAAAACGAAATCGAAAAAATAGCAGGTGAGCTTTTTCAAGACTTTAAACGTGGCGACCTTGTTTTTCAAAATTACACAGAACAGGATTTTTATAAATTAATTGCTGATCTGAAAAAAATTAAAAATGATTTTGAAAAAACTACCCGGCAACTATCAGATAGATTTTTTGAATATTTAAAGGCAAACGGTATTGAGATTGAAGATTTGACACATGGGTACAAAGGTTTCGCAGGTTGGTTTATTAAGATTATGGATATGGTAAGTCCTGATAGCATTTTAGAAAGTAAAAGATTTCAGGATGCTATGGCCGGAAAGATTTATAATAAACAAGGGAAAGCAAAATTTGGAAACCAACATGTGGAGGAATTTTTTAAACCCTTCTTAGCGGAGTCTTACCAACTAGTGTGCAACGGCATTCCACCGTATATTTCGGCAAAGAGTGTATTGAAGTACGTTCATATAGTAGGGCTAATGGGTAATATGAGCAACGCACTAAAAAAGTATCGGGCTGAGCAGGGAGTGCTTACGATGAATGATATTTTATCTACCATCAAAAATTTTATAAGTCGCGATTTTGGAGCATTCTTGTTTGAAAAAACCGGAGTACGGTATCACAATATTTTTATTGATGAGTTTCAGGATACAAGCAATGTACAATGGTTTAATTTTTCGGGATTGATAGAAAATGCGCTTAGCCAGCAGCATCAATGCCTTATTGTTGGAGATATTAAACAAAGCATTTACCGATGGCGAGGCGGAAATATGAATCTGTTGCATTACAGTGTAAAGGAAGACCTGCATGTGTTTGAAAGCTTAATAACCGAAAAAGTATTGAGCACCAACTATCGTAGCCGAAGGGCAGTAGTTGATTTTAATAATTTGTTTTTTGTCAGACTGGGCGAGTTAGTGCGTCAGGATTTGAATGAAGTTCACATGGATCTTGTTGAAGACGTATACGGTGATAGTAACGTTATACAGCAGGTGCCAACACGACCTCAACAAGAAGGTGGATATGTGAGGGTAAATTTTTGCGAACCGGATGAAAAAACTGCTGATGCAGATGCGGATGAAACCAACGATAATGAGACCTTAAAATTTAAGGAGAAGGCGCTGGAAAAAATGATTGAAGATATTAGCCTGCTCATGAGTCATGGCTATAAACCCGGAGATATTGCCATGTTGGCCAACACCAACAGTGATGCTTATTTGATATCAGAGAAGTTGAAGGAGAGCGGATTTTACCTGGTAGTAACACCTGACAGTAATTTACTGGAGCGTAGCGATAAGGTACAAATGATTATTTCTTGTATGAAATATGCATGCAATAGTGCCGATGTGGTAGCCATAGAATTGATGAAAAATATTGCAGCAAAAAGCAATACAATAACAATTGATGGTTTGAAAACATTGATGAACGATGCATCAGCATGGGGCACCTTGTCAGTTGTAGATTTTGCTTTGGCAGCTATTATTCGGTTGGGCTATCATACTACAGCCGATGCTTTTATAAACCGATTTGTTGATTTGCTTTTTGATTTGAAATCAAAACGAATTTTATCACTTAGTAAGTTTTTGGAGTGGTGGGAAACATTTAAAACCAATGAACAGTGCAATGTACCGGTGCCAAAAAATGATAACGCATTTACCATTATGACCATTCACAAAAGTAAGGGGCTGCAATTTCCGGTAGTCCTTGTTCCGCTGGCCGATTGGGCAATTCAATCAAACCGCACTAACCTTTGGGTAAGTAGCACTGAGGCTCCGTACAACAATAATTATTTCCTTGTACATAGTACGAGCGTCCTTAAGAGTTCCTTTTTTAGCGATGCGTACGAGCAGGAAAAGGGTGCAGCAAGTATTGATAGTTTGAATAAATTGTATGTGTCGTTTACACGAGCCGAATCGGTCTTAATTATCAACATTTGTCTAAAAAAAAATAAGGATGGAAAAATAACTTTTACTAAAAGTCGCACCTCCGGTTTAATTTTGGACACCTTAGCTACTATAAATAATGCTGAACCCCTATCTCAAGATTACTTTGAAACAGGTGTAATTCCAAGACCAAGTAGAGATAAGGAAAATGAATCGTTGCAACTTCTTAATTTTATAAAAATAAATGACGAGTTGCCACAAATAAGTGATAGGGCAGAACGTGATTTGCGTCTTGAAAAATCTGCCTACTTTGAAGGAATTCAATTTGGAAGAATAGTGCACGAATTGCTGGCAGCCGTTAGAGACAAAAGGGAAGTGCCCGGGGCTGTTACCAAGATGAAAGCAAAATACGAGTTGCAACAAGATGATGCAAATAGATTGGAAAAGCTAGCCATACAAGTAACCGAAATGCCATCATTAAAAGAATTTTTTAATCCAGATTATGATATACTTACGGAGCATGAAATGATTTTCGATGGAAAAACATTGCGCCCCGATCGAATGATTATTCATAATCAGCAATTACAAATACTGGATTATAAAACCGGAGTGCAGGCAGAGGAGCACATAGAACAGGTAGACGAATATGCCCATGCGTGCAAGCAAATGGGATATGAAGTCACACGGGCAGCTTTGTTTTATACCGATACTTTTGAGGTGATAGGATAAGAAATCTTTAGTGTAAAAATTCTTTATAAAGCACACGCACTCCCCCATCGGCACCACTTTTTTGTAGGTAATAAAGAGCACCGTTGTTTATTTTCAGATTTTGTGCAAACAATTTATCAAGCTTATAAAATTTCTTGATGCTTCCCGTTATTTCATTTATAGCAGCAATTTTAATACGTCCATTGAGGGTGTAGCAAGCATAAATATCGCGGGTTATATAGTCTTGTAAAAATTCGTAACGGCCAAAGTCCCTTGCCGGGAGTCGAAAGGGCATGCTACGTATATAGTTACCGTTATTTGTATATACTTCCATAACAGAGTCTGCTACACTAAACATATACACCGTGTCATTTTTCACAATTAAATCAGCCTGCACTTCCTTGTATAAAATTTTATAAGCAAACATGCGATCTATTTCCATTTGAAACGAACTGCTGTAGCTTCCGTTTCTCATTTTTTCGTATTGGTAACTTTCTTCTTCGGCCATTTTGCGTGCATTGGTTTTGTCCATGCTGTTACAAAAAGCATAAAGTACATCCGATTGCCGGCTGGTGTAGTAGTAGTTTACGGCTGTATTATTTGTGTTATAATCAAAATACAAACCTTTTATTTTCTTACTGCCAATTCGTTTTTCGAAATATAAATGTGATGTGCTGCTGGCAATACAATCGTTAAACTCGCCTGTAACTGTAGGTGTAGTTCCGGCATGTTGCAAAGCAAAGCGAGTAGCGGTGTTTGAAAAGCTATAAGCATTATCCTTGCCCAGAATATACAATTGCTCATTGCAATTTCTGAAAAAAGAGCGTATTGGTTCTAGCATCAACTCGCTAAATAACGTATCGCCTGCAGGCGATACCATTGACAGCAAGGGTTTTTTAGATCCAAATTTTTCGGTTATCAGTAATATGTTTTCTATTGTAAATTCATAGTCAATTATTCCTTCGCGATGTGAGCTTGTTAATGCAATTGGTTTGGCAGTTACTTCCGCAGTTTTTAATTGTTGTATGTCTGGCTGCATCGCAATTCTAATAAAGGTATCCGTTTTGGCTGTTAACTGCAATGTCTGCCGCAGGTATCCTAACTTTTCAAAACTTATTGCTACTGGAAATGATTGAATTGGAACTACAAACTTTCCATTTTTTCCACTGGTTATAATCTGATCATTTATTTTTATTAAAACATCGGACAATGCAACTTGTGAAGTAGCATCTGTCACTTGTCCGTGTTTCATAATTTTATCTTGTGCTTTTACAAGCAATACTAACAAGACAAGCGCTATCATGATTAATACTTTTTGCATTTCTCAAAAAATGATATTCAAAAGTACAAACGATTAAGATTTTTCAAGTCACTTTATTGTAATAAAACTAAAAATAAAAAGGCTGTTTCAAGAACAGCCTCTTTGGTTTAAAATACTTTCGCCAGTTACACTTCCTGTTTTAGGAGGTTGTGCAAACCTTTAAAGGAATGGCAAATATAAATGTTTATTTAACAACTGTAAAAATAAAAACCTCAGCACCCTGCATTTGCACGAATGATGACTAAATTTGCTTTATGGAAAATTATGAGATTGCAGAAAAATTTAAACTCCTTAGTCAGCTTATGGAGCTGCATAATGCCAATGCTTTTAAAATTCGCTCGTATCAAAATGCGGCCTTCCAGATTGACCGTTTAAGCGAAGTCGTTTTGTGGGAACTTCCATCTGACGACCTTGAAAAATTAGACGGAATAGGAAAGTCGGTTGCAGCAAAAATTACGGAGTTACGCGATACTGGAACAATCACCGAGATTGATAACCTGCTAAAAGCAACACCGGTTGGTGTAGTGCAGATGATGCATATTAAAGGCATTGGTCCAAAAAAGGTGGCAGCCTTGTGGCGCGAATTAGGGATAGAAACCACAGGCGAATTGCTATATGCATGTAACGAAAATCGGTTGACTGAACTGAAAGGTTTTGGCGAAAAAACACAAGCTCAAATAAAAAAGGCAATTGAGTTTATACAAGGTAGTGCTGGTAAGTATCATTATGCTGCGCTTGAAAAAACTGCACTTTCTTTAATGGAGCAACTTAAAAATTCGGAATTATGTACCGAGGTTTCGCTTACCGGAGCTATACGCAGAAAGTGCGAAATATTAGAATCTATTGAGCTGGTTTGCAGCACCAACAGGGTACAGCTATTGTTTGATTTCATCGGACAATCGGGATTTGCAGAAGATCTTGCCTTAAAGGAAGATACCATTACATTCCATCTTCAAGCTATCCCTGTAGTTATATTTTTATGTTCCGAAACAGATTTTGCAAAGCAATTATTTTTAACCACTACAAATGCAGCACATCTTAAACAGGTGCAAGCATGCAATGTGGAAATTGATATAACAAAAAGCACTTGTAACAGCGAAGCCCAAATTTATGCGCTGTATAATCTTCCGTTTATTGAACCTGAATTGCGTGAAGGGTTAGGCGAAATAGAATTGGGAAGGCAGAACGCATTACCCACATTAATTGAGCTTTCTGATTTGAAAGGTGTACTGCACAATCATAGTACATGGAGCGATGGTATACACACACTGGAACAAATGGCTAAGTATTGCAAAGAATTAGGCTATTCTTATTTTGGCATTTGCGATCATAGCAAATCAGCCTTTTATGCTAATGGTCTACAGCCCGAAAGAGTATTACAGCAACAAAGCGAAATAGACGCCCTAAATAACAAAATGGCTCCTTTTAAAATCTTTAAAGGAATTGAAAGCGATATACTTTCAGATGGAAGTCTCGACTATGAAGAGGATATACTCAGGCGGTTTGATTTTGTTGTAGCATCGGTACATTCCAATCTGAAAATGGATATGGATAAGGCTACCGCACGTTTAATAAGAGCTATCGAAAATCCATATACTACCATCCTTGGTCACCCAACCGGGCGCTTGTTGCTGGCTCGCGAAGGGTATCCCATTAAGCATAAAAAAGTAATTGATGCATGTGCTGCAAATGGTGTAGTAATCGAATTAAATGCACATCCATATCGCCTCGATATGGATTGGCGATGGGTTCAATATGCAATAGGTAAAGGTGTTATGATTAGTATTAATCCCGATGCGCATGCCCGCGAAGGATTTCATGATATGTATTTTGGAGTATGTGTAGCGCGAAAGGGCATGCTTACAAAAACGTTTACTTTTAATGCAAAATCAACAGAGGAAATAGAGGCGCATTTCACCAAAAGGAAAACAAAGTAAGCTGCTTGATTGTTCATTAATTCAGGCAATTGTATACAAGAATTGTTAAGCAGGTTTTTAGTTTAAATTGATTTAATTTGCACAAAATAAAAAGAACAAAATGGAGGCTATCAAAACAATGCCCGAGCTTGAACAAGAAGCACAATTTCAGGCACGCATAAACAATGGAGAAGTAATAGAGCCAAAAGACTGGATGCCAGAAAGGTATCGCAAGCAGCTTATAAGAATTATGAGTCAGCATGCTCATTCGGAAATTGTAGGAATGTTGCCCGAAGGAAATTGGATAACACGAGCGCCAAGCCTGGCGCGCAAGGCATCGTTAATAGCCAAGGTGCAGGACGAAGCCGGTCATGGACTCTACATATACAGTGCTACCGAAACATTAGGAATTGACAGACGCGAACTGAACGAACAATTTTTGAGTGGTAAAGCCAAATATAGCTCTATCTTTAATTACCCAACATTAACCTGGGCAGATATAGGTGCAATAGGATGGTTGGTTGATGGGGCGGCCATTGTTAATCAAACTGCTTTAGCAAAATGTTCGTACGGGCCATATGCACGTGCCATGCTTAGAATTTGTAAAGAAGAAAATTTTCATCACAAGCAAGGATATCAGATACTTGCCATTATGATGCGCGGTACTGCAGAACAACAACAAATGGCGCAAGATGCAGTCAATCGCTTTTGGTGGCCATCGTTAATGATGTTTGGCCCTTCGGATAAAAACTCGCCTAACACCGAAGAGCTTATGCGTTGGAAAGTGAAACTTTACACCAACGATGATTTGCGTCAACGATTTATTGACCGCACCGTGCCGCAGGCTGAAGCTATAGGCCTTACCTTGCCGGATGATAAATTGAATTACAATAGCGAAACACGCCATTATGATTGGGGCGAGATAAACTGGGAAGAATTTAACCAGGTAATTAGCGGTAACGGACCATGCAACAAGCAACGCATGAAAGCACGAAAAGATGCCGACATCAATGGCGCGTGGGTTAGAGAAGCTGCGCAGGCATATGCACTAAAGCATCGCTTAAATTAATGCGTGTAAGCAAATTATAAAGCGTGGAGCCTTTTCGTAAATTCGAAAATTTTCATATCGTACTGTGGTTATTAAAAGACCTTTGCTGGATAAGTGATTACAAAACACTTGGCATGGTGATGGCTGTGCCTACCATCTTAATCGCCATTGTTATTACCTGGCTGCGAAGAAGTGTAATAGAAGATTTGCTGCACAACCTGGCTGTTGTTTGTTGGATATGTGCTAATGCAATTTGGATGGCAGGAGAATTTTTCTTTCAGGATACAACCCGCCCATATTCTCTGATTTTTTTTATTGCAGGTATTGTATCGGTGGCTATATATTATCTGGTAATATTACCTGCAAGAAAGTGTAAGAAATAGCCATTTCCGCATTTTTGCAATTTCGAAATCTGGTTAAACAGCTTTATAGTTTTTTTATCTGTTGCATTTATTTCAACCTGAGGCTTCAAAGAAGTTTTATAAGTGCAATGTTGCAAGCTCTGTGCCCAGGGTACCGATATGCGCAAGGGGTACGACAGTTTGTGCGGATTGGTGTTACAACATTTTAATACAACTGTATTGAGCGGAGATGTATTTATTTTCATGAGCCGACAACGCAACCGTATCAAATTATTACATTGGCAAGGCGATGCTTTTGCTATTTTCCAAAAGCGGTTAGAGCGCGGTACGTATGAAATTCCAAAACACTACGGTGATGCAAAATCAATTATATTGACACTTCAGCAACTGCAATTTATTTTAGAAGGAATTATTCTTTCATGCATCAGAAAACGGAAACGATTTGAGCATCCGAATGTTTATAAAGGCTAATAAAATCAATACTTTCAGGTCAATGTATGTTGTACATTTGCCCCCATGATTGAGATACAAAAAAGTCTTACTTACGACCAACTTTTGACTCAATATCAAGCCCTTCAGCTGCAAAACGAAAAACTCACCTTTGAGCTTGACCAGCTCAATCGACTCATATTTGGCAACAAGAGTGAGCGCTTTGTTCCGGTGGCAGATACAAATCAATTACAATTGGCATTAGATATTCAGGCTCAAGAAACATTGCCAACAGTTGAGCCAAGAACCAAGCAGATAACATATACTCGTACCGATACAAAAAAGTCAACCGCGCATCAGGGCAGGTTGTATATACCGGCACATATACCACGTGAGATTATTTTGCTTGAACCGCAAGAAAGCACTGAAGGCTGCAAAAAGATTGGCGAAGAAGTAACAGAAGAGTTGCATATAAAGCCCGCCATTTTTTTTGTAAAACAGCAGCCCTGAAGCTGGCTCAAATGTATACTATACATTTGCCCTGCCCTAAGTATGCCAAGCCGCAAGGGCAAGGAATAATAACGGCACCACTACCGCCACGCCCTATAGAAAAGTGTATAGCCGGAGCTAGTTTGCTTGCCACTATTATTGTAGATAAGCATGTGGATCACCTGCCGCTCAATCGACAAATACAACGCTTCGAGCGTAACGGTATGCATATACCTCCCTCAACCATTACCAACTGGACAAGGAAAGCAGCACAACTCATAATGCCTTTAGCTGATACATTGCGAAAAGAAATAATCACTTCTAATTACCTGATGGCAGATGAATCACCCATACGTGTATTAGACAGCGATAAGGCCAACGGCACCCATCAAGGTTACTATTGGGTGCATCGCTCTGCCGAAAAAAGTCTGGTACAATTCGATTATCAAAAGGGGCGCGGGCGCGATGGCCCCACCACTATCTTATCAGATTTTAAAGGGCATCTTCAAACAGACGGCTACCAAGTCTACGAACAATTTGAAAAAAATCCAAGCATCCATCTTGTGGGCTGCATGGCCCATGCACGCAGGTGTTTTGACCAAGCCCTGCAAAACGACAATGCACGTGCTACCGAGGCTCTTAATTTATTTGCTCAACTATATGCAGTAGAAAAAATAGCACTTGAACAAGACTATACACATGACCAACGCATGCAACTTCGCCAAGAAAAAAGTGTGTGCATACTTGCGCAACTAAAGCAATGGATGCAAGACAACATCATGCATGTAACTCCGCAAAGTTCCATTGGCAAAGCCATAACCTACAACCTGGCACGTTGGGATAAATTATGCCTATATACCACCGATGACAAACTTGAAATAGACAACAACTTAGTTGAAAACAGCATAAGGCCATTAGCCATAGGTCGTAAAAATTATTTGTTTGCAGGCTCGCATGATGCCGCTCAGCGCGCAGCAGCCATATACGCTCTGATGGGCACCTGCCGCATGAACAACATAAACCCCTACCAATGGCTCGAACAAACATTGCCATTGATTAACGATTGCAAGCAATCACAACTAAGCGATCTCCTTCCACGATAATTTTTTTTCTTACCGTGCTCAAAAATAATCAAGATGGGTTGGTCGATGGGTTACGTTGCACATGTATTAACCTGCCTCGCTGCTGGTGATTGTTTGGCTTCATAAAAATCTTTGAGCTCCGAAGGAGCGACACAGTTTTCTACGAAAATTCATTCTGTTCAAGAATCAATTTGATAACTGCAATTTAGTGCTTCAAAAATTCTTGGCGATTATAAGATACAAAATGATGATCATAGGGTGTTGTAAATCTTTCTAAGGTGTCCTTTTTTGTACTCACATACGCTTGTCTTGATGCAGGAGTTTTTGATGCTTTAGCCATTTTACCGTGCACTTGTTTTTTTATTTCCGTTGCCAAATTATTGATTTTACTCAGCATTGACATTACTCAGCAAGCCCTAACTAACGTTCGCGCTTATAAATGATTCGAGCCATTAGCAGCTAGCAAACCGGTAAACCGCTATATTATTTTGCCGATGCATAAGGTTTGGGATAGTGTGGATACAACACACTAAATTAATTCTGATAAAGTCAGGAAAATACACTTTGCGTTCTTTGCGTGTGATTGCGTTGCGTTCTTTACAGTTAAAAACTAACAGTACATCTGCATTATATTTTCCTTTTCATTAATAATTCTGCAAAATCAATAAACGCAAGTTTTTGTGTAAAAGAAAAGTTAGCATTTTCTAAAGCCTGCAGTGCAGCTTGCTTGTATTTTTCTACTTCAGTCAGGGTTTGCTCTTTAATCTGAAGATCGTTATAAATGGCGAGCATTTTTTTAACCTTTTCATAGGTGTTGTATTTTTCTTTCTTATTAGCAAGCAAATCAGCTATGAGATCGTATTGGTCTATATTGGCGCATTCCAAAGCTTTAAGCAGCAAAAAAGTTTTTTTGTTTGCCAATATATCACCACCTAATTGTTTACCGAAATTTTCATCACCATAGGCATCAAGTAAATCATCTTGTAGTTGAAACGCAATTCCAATTTGCATTCCAAAATCATAGAGGGTGTTGCAAACATTTTCTTCTGCATTGGCTACGATAGCGCCCATTTTAAGTGATGCACCTACCAGCACGGCAGTCTTAAGGCGTATCATATTTACATAATCAGGAATAGAAAGTCCGGCTGCTTGTTCGTAGTCCATATCAAGTTGTTGCCCTTCGCAAACTTCGATGGCAGTAGTAGTAAAAAGCTTCAGCAGTTTGGAAGTATTAGTAGGTATAGTACATAGTTGTTCCATTGCAAGGGTATACAAAGCATCTCCCGATAAGATGGCAATGTTTTTATTCCATTTTTCATGTACAGTTTCTTTTCCTCTACGCAATGGCGCATTGTCCATTATGTCATCGTGCATGAGGGTAAAATTATGAAACAACTCAATAGCATATGCAGCAGGCAAAGCGTGGGTTGCAGTGCCACCACATTGTTCGCAAGCCATAAGGAGCAGGGCAGGACGTAAGCGCTTGGCCGATAGCTTTAGCAAGTAACGCATGGGTTCGTACAAATTCGCTGGAGTGTCTTTGTCTACTACCTGATGCAATCCTTGTTCTACAAGTTGAGCATAGTGCGTTAATGCTTGCATTGTTTTTATTGGATATTTTTTTCTATGCAAGCATACAGCATTTTTTTATGAAATGGTGTATTATTTTTCTTGTAATTAAGAACAAGAGCTAATGAGGTGAAAAGCTCAAAAAAGGCAATTACATTTCTACTGCAAGTTGGCGTATTTCGCGTTTGCCTAATCGATTTATCAGACGCAGGTGCGATCGGATGGCTTCGCCAAAGGTTGGAAAGTACAAATATTTTAAACCAAATTCCTGTGCTGTTTTTTCAACGATGGGTGCTAATGCAGGGTAATGTACATGACATATACGAGGAAACAAATGATGAATAACCTGATAATTAAGCCCACCTACATAAAAGGTAAGAAGCTTGTTGCCGGCACTAAAGTCGGCAGTGGTTTGAAGTTGATGTATGGCCCAATCATTTTCTATATTTCCAAGTGAATCGGGTAGGGGAAATTGCGCTTCTTCTATTACATGAGCAACCTGAAAAACAATACTCAAAACTAAGCCTGCTACAAGGTGCATGACAATAAATCCTCCTACAATACCCTGCCATGAAAAGCCAAGAACATAAATTGGAAGCCAAAGGATAGAAGTAAAATAGATAATTTTAACCACGGTAATTCTCACCAATTTTCCTGTAAATGAAGTGCCTGCTTCTTTTATCAATCCCAACTTTTTATATCTAAAAAGTTGAATATAATCTTTGGCTGTAGCCCAGTAAATTGTCATAATAGAATAAAAGAACAGCGCGTAAAAAATTTGAAATTTATGCACTGGTTTGTGTTTGCCATGTGGCGAAAAACGAAGGATAGATTTGTTATCAATGTCTTCATCAAGGCCTTGTATATTAGTATAAGCATGGTGCAAAACATTATGTTGTATTTTCCAATTGCCGGCATCACCACCTATTAAGTCTACCAAATGCCCCATCAGATTATTTAAAGTAGTATTTGACGAGTATGAGCCATGATTGGCATCGTGCATTACAGACATGCCGATTCCGGCAATACCTAAACCACTGATAATCCAGCAAAGCCAAAAACTAAAGCCAGTTGCAACACCTGTAAATACTAATACCAATGGAACAAAATACATCAAAAGCATTACAATGGTTTTAGAAATCATTAGCTTATTGGCATTCCTGCTAATGTTATTGGTTGCAAAGTAATCGTCAACACGTTTTTTTAAAGTAGAAAAAAACTCCGACTTGTCCTTATTTATAAATTTCACTCTTTGATTCATTAGGCAAATAACGGAAAAATAATCGATTTCCCAATAGCCTCGTAGAATATATTCTATGTTGCAATCGGGGTGTTCTACGCTTGAGCAAACAATTGTATTACCATGTTGCAAATTTTTATTTAGGTTTTAGTAAAGCACCTATTTAAAAAAATGGTATACCCTTGCATTACACTGATTTTGAAGCATAAGGCAACGTTATTGATGCGTATCAGTCAGCAAGTTTTTTTTCGGGCAGTTCGGCATTTTTATACGCAATCTCAGGAAACTCAACATAATCCTGATTCATATAAAAATAGGTAAAGTCGGGCCACCAGGGAACATACAAGATGCTCGTATCGCAACTATATTTTTGTTCACCTTCGTCAGCATGTTTTAGGTATAAAGTACTTGCCTGCTTCCCATTCATTTTGCTTATCCAAATTGCATCAATAGTGGTTGCCCACTGATAGGTAAACAATGGCGTATTCTTTACGCTGTCTTGTTCAATGTATAGTTTTGGGTAGTATTTATTTTTTTCCAAAATTGATTCAAGTAATGCAAGTCTGTTACTATGAATCTTGCTAGCCTTGCCAATGGCAACAAACGAACAAAGCATGATTACCAGCAAAAGCATACCTCTGATAAAAACAACCTTTTCGTTGTAAAAAACATGTCGGCTTATAAAAACAAAAAAAGGCAGAAGGGCAGGCATCAGTGATTTTTCCATCATACTATCTGCATCACCCTGGTAGAATGTAAGAATGGTAATTATGGTAAAGCAGATAGAAAAGAAGGCTATTGCTAAAAATTGCAATAGCATTTTTTGACGTGTGCAATAGATTGCTGTGGAAACTAGAATCAATAAAAAACTCAGGTAAGTGTCAATGGAATGTACTGACAGAAAGTAGAAATAATAGGAACGATGCAAAATAGTAATCGTATCAAAGAACTGCCACAGATTGTTATATTGTTGCTGATCGTAGCCGGTAGCAGAAGTTAATTTGTAACCAATAAAAAGTGCGATAAGGATGGCTATTCCGGTTACAAATTTCCAGGTTATCTGTTTATTTATAAACATTACCAATACCAGACCCAACAAAATAAATGCAGCGTTGGGATGACATAGCAATGACTGGATAATGAAAAAGATGCTAAGCGGTATTCTGATTATCCAACTGATGGAGCGTTGCGAAACAACTGCTGCATAAAAGCCGATAGCGTAAACTATACATTGGTGAGTTTCGGTAACACAGTGAAAAAAACTAAACGATACACCGCATACCATTGAAAGCAGTATGGCGAGCCCTGCTTCTTTTACCTGCAAATAATACCGGCATATAATGGCTATGAGCAAGTAAAGAATCGGGAAGCTAAGCGAATAAATATATACCAAAACCGGAAAACTAAGCTTTAGTTGAATAGCGGTGAGTAACGGAACCTGACTTAACCATACACCGTATCGGTTTTCGGGAAAATGAAACTTCTTAAAGTTAATTAAGTGAAAAAAATAGTTAGAGTTATCGGTATTAAAAATCCGTTCGGGGCTCCACCATAGAGCTAATACCAGATAAAGCGAAAACCCTATCCAGCAAAGCGTATCGGTTGAGATTTTATTTTTCATTTAACGAATTGCAATTAAACCTTATGCTAATAAATAACAGATTGAACGGCCTGAAGATATCTGTTCTGTTGGGCAGTAACCGAATAATTTTGCACTACCAATTCGCGCGCACTGGCACCGATTTGCAAACGCAAATCATAATCTTCAATTAACAGTGAGAGGCAATGAACCCATTCTTCAGTGGTGTTTGCTAAAAATCCATTTTCGCCATGAGTAATTATTTCACTATTCATACCAACAGGCGACATTACCGTAGGTATTGACAGCGCCATGTATTGCAAGCCTTTTAATGCACACTTGCCTTTACTCCATTCATCATCGGGCAAGGGCATTATTCCGATGTCAATTTTTTGCAACTCGCTTACTTCAGTCTCGCTCTTCCACGGCTCACCAACCAGCTCAAGCTCCGGTTGTCGGTAGTTGGCTGCTCCTATTACTTTGAAAAAAATTCGATTGCCGTATTTTTGTTTTAATATGGATAGTGCCGGTATGGCATTGGCAAAGTGCCTGATGGTGGTTGCGCTGCCGCTCCAACCTATGCAAATGCTATCATCCATACTTTTGTTAACAGAGGGTGTATACTTTTCAGTATCAATCGTAGTAGGAATAATTATTACATTTTTGTTGTGCTGCAAGGCATAGTCAGCAAGGTAATTGTTGCCGGCTATGATCAGCTCGCTGAGCGAAATGATATCCCCCGTTTTTTCTGGTCGCTTGAGCCAGCCAAATTTGCGGTTGCTTTCGCTTACATCATGTTTCCAGATAGCATCATCAAAATCGAATATAAGTTTGGCTCCCGATTTTTTAAACTGCTTTTCGAAAAAAATACTGCCGGTCATAAAAGCTTCGCGCTGTATAAAAATCACATCGTATCCTCCGGAAATTATAACATGCCATAACCTGCGCAAGGCACACGTTATAAAAACCAGGCCCTTTCGCAACAAACTCGTTGGGTGATAAAAGATGCTGTCAGTGTTGCTGCTGATTATATATTTTAATTTACAATCGTATCCCTGACTTTGCAAAAAGGCAAAGTATTGCTCAAAGCGAAACCGCTGGCTTGGTGACCGGTCGGGGCGATGTGCTGCTATAAATAAAATACGTGGCATTTAAATTTGAGCGTGTGCAATATTAGTTACTTTGTACGTATTTTTACTTATGCTTTTATGAACCTTGTATTATCAGAAAATGTAACGCTTAATTTTATTCGTTTATTGGTATGGCAAAAAATAAATTTCAACCTGTAAGTTTCACAACGGTGGATGATTTTTTTGAGTATATAACATCACAAGAGTTGTTACTTGTAAAAGCGTTGCGACATATTATATTCGAAAGTATTCCCGGAATAAGTGAGAAACTATCGTACAATGTGCCGTTCTATTCGCTTCACAAAAGAATATGTTTTATATGGCCTGCCAGCATTCCGTGGGGTAAGGTGAAAGGGAATGGCGTGCAGTTGGGCTTTATAAATGGGCATCTGCTTGGCGATACTGATGGATATTTAGAAGAAAACAACAGGCAGTATTTAAGAAGCCGAACTTTTACACAGCTAAGTGAAGAAGATGTATTGATAATAAAATCATTACTGCACGAAGCAGCAGCTATTGACCTTGCACAGGCAATTGAAAAAGCTAAACTAAAAAAGGAGAAATAATTTTTTAGTGTTTGAAAGCCATTAACGATTCATCAATTCCTCCTGATCAATATCATCGTCCTCATCGAATAATTCGATGAGCGGATCTTCGAGAAATGCCCGTGTGGTCATTTTCTTTTCTAATGCTATCAGGAATGAGGGCAATAGTATTAAGTTACTAAGCACTGCCATTAATAGGGTTATACTAATGAGTATTCCCAACGAGCGTGTGCCACCAAATTCCGAAGCGGTAAAAATCATAAAACCACAAAACAAAATAACTGCGGTATAGATCATACTTAACCCGGTTTCGTTTATAGTAAGGGTAACAGCCTGTCCAATGCTTCGATGTCCTATACGCATTTCCTGCCTGAATTTGGTTAGGAAATAAATGGTTTGATCACTGCTTATGCCAAAGGCGATAGAAAAAATAAGAATGGTAGAAGGCTTGAGCGGAATGTTAAAATAACCCATTAAGCCTGCTGTAATTACTAAGGGAATTAGACTAGGTAAAATGGAGAGGGCAATCATACGCACCGACATGAACAGGGTAATCATAATAATGGAAATAAGAACGATGGCCAGCACAATACTTTCTAACAGATTTTTTATTAGGTAATCGTTGCCTTTGAGGAAGTTGAGGCTGTTGCCTGTTACGGTTACCGTATACTTTTCCTTTGGAAAAATAGAATCAATTCGCGGATTGAGTTCAGCGAGCAACGTTTTCATATTGCGCGAGCCTATGTCGGCCATTTGCACACTGACGCGAGTAACCTGTTGATTGCTGTCGATAAAGGATTTAAATAAATTGGTATTACCACGGTTGCCCCTCATGTAAGCGGCCATATCGGCAAGCTGCAAGCTGCTGGCCGGCAATATATATGAGTTTGGATTGCCATAATTAAAAGCCTGGTAACTAAAGCGTATACCATCACTTACAGCCAGAGGTTTGCTAAAAACGGGGTATTCGCGCAACATGTCTTCCATCTTTTTACCTTCCGCAAAAACATGACATCAAATACGCCTTTGGGTTCGCGTGTATCAATCGAAATTTCGAAGGGCAATACACCATGAAAATGTTTTTCAAAAAATTTAAGATCGGTATAAATAGGGTCGTTGTCAGGAAGGTCATCGACAACATAGCCCAACACATTCATTTTAAACATTCCGGCTATACCAATTGCTGTAAAAATGATAACAGCAATAAATACACGTTTGTAATGGTGGTGTACTAATTGATTAATCCATGCTGCAACACGGGTGGCAGTCGGTGATTGTATGTGCTTTACATGCCTAACCTTGGGAGCAGGCAGGTAACTAAATACAATAGGAATTAAAATGAGCGATATGGCATACGTGGCCATTACATTAATAGCTGCTATAAGCCCAAACTCGACCAGTAATTTGCTGCGCGTAAAATAAAACACTCCAAAACCGATACTTGTAGTAAGGTTAGCAAGAAACGTGGTAAAGCCTATGCGTTGTATCATACGGGCAAGTGCAAGTGCTTTGTTTTGATGCCGCTGATATTCGTGCTGATATTTATTAATGAGTAAGATGCAATTGGGAATACCGATTACCGTAATTAACGAGGGAATAAGTCCGGTTAAAATAGTAATTTTATAACCGAGCATTACAATACAACCTACCGACCAAATTACTCCTGTAAACACAACCAACAGCGAAAAAAGCATTACATTAAATGAGCGAAATAAAAAAAGTAATATGATGGCACATACCACTAGTGCGAGTGTTAAAAACAACACTAATTCATTGGCTATCTTTTGGCTAAGCAAGGTGCGTATATAAGGCATACCACTGTAGTGCAGGGTTTGATTATACTTAGTTGCATAAACTTCAGCCTTTTTACGAATCTCATGCACCATATCAATTCTGCTTTTCGAATTGATTTTTTTCTTGTCAAAAGTGATGGCCATTAAATGTGCATCATCGCCTTTGTTAAAAATAATGCCATCGTAAAAGCGATGTGCCATCAGGAACTCTTTAATACTGTCAACCTGAGCTTGTGTTTGCAAGGGACCATTTATAAGTGGAACTATTTCAAATGCTTGCAACGAATCGTTGCGCACCAGGTTGATGAGTTTGCTTACTGAAGCTACCGCCTCTATGCCATCAATTTTTTTTATCTCGTTGCCAAGGGCATACCAATCGTTGTACTTATCAAGGGTGTAGAAGTTTTTATCATCCAACCCAACTACCATTACTACTCCATCTTCGCCAAAGGTGCTTTTAAACTGCTCATAAGCAATATTAGTTTTGTCATTGTCGGGAAGGATTTTGGCAAATTCATAGCTAAGCTGCACCTGACTTGCAAAGTATATCATAACTGCCGTTATACTGCCCAGTATGATGAGTAATAACGTACGATTACGGAGTATGAACCTGGCAATTAGACTAAACATGGTAGAGGAATGGGGCGAAGGTATATTTTTTTTGGTTTTTATACGGGAATTGGACAATCGGCTGCGTGTTTGAATTGCACGATTTCTTTACTTCATTTTAGTCCTTTTTCTCGCTCTTTCTAAATAGCAGCATAAACAGACTGTAGAAGAAAACAAAAAAAGTAACCCCTGCTTGCGTTTCAAGCGTGTCTTCGTTAATAAAAGACATGAGCGCTGTAATTAGAAAAATATTGAACAGCCAGGCGAGGTATGCTCTGGCAGCATAAACAGGGTAAAGAATTCCAAAAAAGAAAATAGCTAATCCGATTAAACCAAAGCTTACCGCAATTGCTAAATATTGATTATGTGAGCGCAGTTGCCATTTCTCTTCCAATACAGGATGAGCTGTGTACCATTTATTAAACACCAACTTATTGTCACCGGTACCATGTCCTGTTAAAAATTTTTCCTTCCAGATTTGGATAGAAGCTTTCCAATAAATAAAACGCATCATAACAGACGAGCCATTCAGATTGTTTGATATCAATGCATTCTTATACTCGTATGCTGTTTGGTGCAGGCGCAGCACAAAGGGTGAAACCTTTTTTAGTTTGTAATTGGTAATACTACTTTCAATAGCTTCAATATCACTTACATCTAAAGATGCAAGAGCAGCACTATCTTTTTTCAATCCCTTGGAGGTAAGGTAACGGATAAGTGTAAATCGGATATAATTTTTTTTATTGTCAAGGCTATCATAATTGTATTGGCTGCGCTTGTTCCACTCCTGTTGAAGCTCGGGTTCACAAATATAATTACCACACTTAAAACCATTCTCGCAACCATTAAGGCGGTCATTAAATGTATAGCTTGCTCCTGACGCAGTCGTTAATTTTGTTTCAAACAATTGTTGCTCTACACAATTATTTTCGTTGGCAATTATATTTTTTACATAAATAAAAAACCAACAGGTAGCTGCTATAAAGCAAGCTGAAAGTCCTATTGCATAAGGAAGGTGGGCGCGGGTAAATATTTTTTTCGAAATAAAATAAATGCCACAAGCTATCAGGATTACAATACCTGTAAATGAGTTAAGCAAAAACAAAAAATAAATAAACCATGCTATCGCTGCAACTGCTATTGCTATTATGATTTTAGAAAAATCGTGGAGGTAATGCAACAGAATAAAAATGGCAAGCACCACCATCAGCGATAAACGTATATGGGAAATGAATATAGAAATATCGCGAGAGTCGCGCACTACTGCTTTCCACCAACCCAGATAGACAAACAGCGAAACCATTGTTGAGGCGAATACTGCTCCGACAAAAGCGAGTAATACCCATCGAAAATGTTTTTTTTCAGGCAAGGGCATACTCATTAGCATGAAAGGAAAAAACAACAAGGGTAATTTGATTCGCAGGTCATTTAAGCCATAATCAACATCTGTGGTCCATAACATGCCCAGGAGGTGCAGCAAATAAACAGAGGCAAAAACCATGAAAAGTTTGTTCAAGAATAATCCTTTTAATCTACTAAAATAAGTTCCATAAATAAGCCAACTGCCGGCTATCACAAACTGACTTACGCTCATCAGCCACTTGCTAAGCGGCAACGAAATAGCCAATAGCACCAACCCTGTAAGGTAGATGGCAAATGCATATTGCTGCCGTTTGGTGGTTACACTAAGTAGTTGTCCGGGCATGTTTTATGAAAAGTGTAAAATGCATAACGCAAAAAAGTGTATTTTATTTGGAAGCGGCAATTCCTATTGATACTTGGTTTGCCCGGCATCAATATTTGCAAATTATTAATTACCCTAACCCATAAATTTTAATTTAATTCGCAGCCTGACACAAAGAAAAGCGTGCGTCCCAGTTTTGACGATATATACATGAACCTTGCTGTGCAATTGGCGCAACGTTCGCATTGTGTAAAAGCACAAGTAGGAGCAGTTCTTACCAAGGATACGCGTATTGTATCGCTAGGGTACAACGGGCCACCTGCCGGCACTCACAATTGCGATGAAGAATTTCCTGAAACGGGCTGCCCTCGCAGTCTTAAGGGAGGCTGTTCGCTTGCGCTTCATGCCGAAGAAAACGCAATTCTATATGCTGTAAAAAACAAAGTGGATGTACAAGGAGCAACACTGTATGTTACGCTATCGCCTTGTTTGCCTTGTGCTCGCACCATCTATACCATGGGCATTAAGCGTGTAGTGTACCTGCACTCGTATGCCGAATTTAAAAGTATAGCAGTAGAAGAGGGCATCGATTTTTTACAACGTTTTGGTGTCATGGTTTCGAAATATGAAAATACCGAAACGCTAGTAAGTACAGATAAAGAGTAAATCAACTAAAGAGAATGAATAAGGCTTTACGACCACTGCTATATGCACTGTTAATAGTAGGTGGTGTTTTTATTGGTAAGTTTTTAAGCAATCCATCGCATACTGCAGGGCTGCTGCCTTCGAGCGGAGGGTCGGGGTTAAAAAAAGTGCGCGATGTGCTGGCATTGATAAAAGAGCAATATGTAGATGAAATAGACGAGGATTTGTTAGCCAATGAGTCTATCGAAAAAATTCTTGAAAACCTTGACCCACATTCGGCATTTATACCAGCCGAAAATCTTGCTGCTGCCACCGAACCGCTTCAAGGAGCATTTGAGGGTATCGGCATCGAGTTTCACTTGCAACAAGATAGCGTTATGGTTGTGTCGGTTATTCCCGGTGGCCCGTCAGACGAGGCAGGCATTATTCCCGGAGACCGCATAGTAAAAGTAAATGGCAAAAGTTTCTTTGGTGAGAAAATGACCAATGACAGCGTATTGCATACCCTGCGAGGTAATGGAGGCACTACAGTAGAAATAGCAGTATTGCGCAGAAATAATACCACCCTTACCAATTACAAAATTACACGCGGAAAAATTCCACTCAACAGCCTCGATGCAGCATATATGATAACCGGTACAACTGGTTATATTAAGCTTAGCCGTTTTGGTGCACGCACCTACGAAGAATTTTATGAAGCACTTAAAGAGCAAGTAAACGGGGGCATGAAAGCGCTGATTTTAGATTTGCGTGGCAACCCGGGTGGCTATATGGATGCGGCAACCGAAATAGTAGATGAGATGCTTGGCGAAAACAAGATGATTGTATATACCAAAGGACGTGCAAGGCCTCGTCAGGAATACAAAGCAAAAAAAACAGGATTGTTTGAAAACGGCCCCATTATTATTTTGATAGACGAAGGCAGCGCCTCGGCTTCTGAAATTGTTGCCGGTGCTTTGCAGGATTGGGACCGTGCAACCGTAGTAGGGCGCAGGTCGTTTGGCAAAGGGTTGGTGCAGGAAGAAGCCTCTCTGCCAGATGGCTCAGCCATCAGGCTTACCGTTGCACGTTATTATACGCCCACCGGACGAAGCATACAAAAGCCCTATATCAATGGCAATGAAGCCTATCAGGAAGACTTGCTAAATCGAATGAAGCATGGCGAACTGATAAATAGCGATAGCATCAAGTTTCCCGATTCGTTAAAGTTTAAAACTCCGGGAGGGCGTATCGTATATGGTGGTGGTGGTATAATGCCCGATGAGTTTGTACCCATCGATACCATGCACTTTAACAGCTATTACGAAAACATGATAGCCTCGGGTGTGGTTACACAGGCAGCATACAATTTTGTTGATGAAAACCGCAAATCATTGAGCCAATATGCTAATGCCAACGAGTACAGCCAAAAATTTGAATTGCCTGCAGGCACTAAACAAAAGTTGTTGAGCCAGGGCGACAAATATCGCAGCAAGGTTACTGCTGCTGAAACCACACGAGCAGATATTAAATTAATGCGCCTAATGAAAGCGCTCATTGCGCGACAGTTGTTTCGCGATCAGGGATATTTTATTGTACTCAACAGCGAGGATGAAACTGTAAAAAAAGCCCTTGAGCTAACTAAATAACCTACAGCGTATATGGTCATAGTTATTGAAAGCATTAGTGAGATGCAGTCATGGGTGGCGTCTCAAATAGCATCCGGAAAAACGATTGGTTTTGTCCCTACGATGGGTGCCCTGCATGCAGGGCACAAGCAATTGGTGGTGCGTGCCGAGAAGGAAAATGAGGTAAGCGTGTGCAGTATATTTGTAAACCCTACCCAATTTAATAACCCTACAGACCTTGAAAAATATCCGCGTACATTTGATACTGATAAAGCAATATTAAATGAGGCAGGCTGCGATGTTATTTTTTTTCCTTCTGAAAAAGAAATGTATCCCGAAGGCAGACAGATGATACCATTTGATTTGCAAGGCCTCGATACGGTAATGGAAGGTAGATTCAGGCCGGGACATTTTGCAGGAGTTGTAACGGTGGTGAAAAAATTATTTGATGCCGTGCCTGCGCACCGTGCATACTTTGGCGAAAAGGATTTTCAACAACTCGCCATTATTCGATTTATGACACAGGCCTTTCAATTACCTATTCAAATTATTGGCTGCCCTACCATACGCGAAACAGATGGCCTTGCATACAGCTCGCGCAACATACACCTCACTCCCGAAGAACGTAAAGCAGCTCCACTTATATATCAAAGCATAAGTAACATGGTGCATCATAAAAATTCGCACAGTGTAAATGAATCCATTCAGGCCACCATATCAGAGATTAATGCCACGCAGATATTGAAGGTAGAATATTTGGATGTAGTAGATGCACAAACCCTGCAAACTGTGAGTCGCTGGAGCGATGCACCCATACTTCGGGTTTGCATTGCCGTGTTTACCAGCAAAACAAGGTTGATAGATAATTGCGCTTGCTAAATAGAATAAAAGCGGCTTGGTGAATTAGCGTTAGTTTGTTTAGCAGCAATAAGTTGTATTTCCATATTTACTTTTACTTTCGCACTCATAATTTTTCAGGCATGTATATTTTGAAGATAAAAGGCATAGCCAAAATACCGGACTATGTGCAATTGCGTGACGACAACTTTACGCTGCAGGCATACTTTCGTGTTGACCGCCCCGAGAAGGCACTGCACAAAATTGGACTGGGCGAACATGAAGCTGAGTTGATAAAACTTATTCAAAGTTTGCCATACGGAAAAATTGAAAAACTAGATTTTTAAAAAATACTTACAAGCACTACACTATTCAAATGGGCACAATACGATTAGCTAAGGTAAAAATCTATCAAAACAAAAACCTTGTTCTATCAGATGTTAATCTCGAGATGAAACAAGGAGAATTTACCTACATTATTGGAAGAACAGGTAGCGGCAAAAGCAGTCTTTTAAAAATATTGTATGGCGACCTGCCATTAACCAATGGAGAAGGCGAAGTGGCTGGCTTTGATTTGCGAAAATTGCGCAAGAGCGATATTCCAAAATTGCGAAGAAAAATCGGAATCGTATTTCAGGATTTTCAATTGCTTAGCGATCGCTCGGCACGCGAAAACCTCACCTTTGTTTTGCGCTGCACCGGTTGGGACGATACTGCAAAAATAGATTTGCGCGTAAACGAAATGCTTGAGCGTGTAGGCCTTGGCACCAAAGGGTTTAAGAAGCCACACGAACTTTCGGGTGGCGAGCAACAGCGCCTGGTTATTGCACGTGCTTTGCTTAATGAACCCGAACTGATCATTGCCGATGAACCAACCGGTAACCTCGATCCGGAAACTTCGGTAGAAATTATGGGCCTGCTATTCGAAATCTCAAAATCCGGCCGAAGTGTGCTTATGGCTACGCATAACTACTTTCTTATAGAGCGATTTCCTTCGCGTGTATTACGTTGTGAAGGCGGAAAGGTTGAAGAATTTTAAGATTTAATTATTCTCAAAATGATTTTTTTGGAATGTTAAGTTTAGCTGTAAACCTTGCGTTTCTATTTAATGGCTGGCGACTCAAACAAGTGTTTCAATTTTCTTAGTTATTGAAGCACACCTCAAAAGATATTAGACCAAGACGTTATATTTGCTGGCACAAAGCATTTTATAAAATAATGTTCGACAGATTTTATTGATTTATAATGGTTGAGCATTTTGATTTTATTTCGATTTTAAATTAACGTATTTTTATAAGAAAATTCACTATGACAGATGTATTGATACCGTTATTCTCCTTAATTGCCTTAGAGGTAATATTGGGTATAGACAACATAATTTTCATATCGATACTTGCCGATAAACTTCCCGAGCATCAGCGTAATAAACTACGATATTGGGGAATAGGATTGGCCGTAGTGTTGCGTTTAGGGTTATTGGCTTTTATTTCGTGGATATTGAAATTGGATCAAACCTTATTCACCCTCTGGCAAATTGACTTTAGTGGTAAGGGCCTGATTTTAATAGCCGGAGGACTTTTCCTTTTATATAAAAGCACCAAAGAGATTTATTATAAATCCGAAATTGCCTCGGAAGAAACACCTGCCATTCCGGCAAAAATAAGTTTTGGTCGCATGCTTACCGAAGTCATCATTCTAGACATTGTATTTTCAATCGATTCTATTATTACTGCAGTAGGCATGGTACAAGAACTTTGGATTATGTACACGGCAGTAATCGTAACCGTAATCATTGTTTTGGCGGCCTCCAAACCAATCAGCAATTTTATAAGGCAGCATCCATCATTCAAAATTCTGGCATTGTGTTTTTTAATGATGATAGGAGTAGCATTGTTGGCCGAAGGAATGCACTTTAAAATTCCAAAAGGATACATTTACTTCTCTATGGCTTTTGCTTTTTTGGTAGATATCATTCAAATGAAAACGATAAAAAAGCCCCAAGGGTAAAAAGAAAAAGATATACTAAATGGAAGGCAGCGAATATGTCAGCCACCATGCTTTTTAAGCATTATTTCAAATTGCAGCGATTATCATTTATGATGATTGGCTTGTTATGCAAGTAAAGCAATAGCAACTAATGACCTAAATGGCGGGGGTTGGAGTTGTTGTGCATCGCAGGTTTTGTAAACAAACTACCGGCACTAATACTTTAAATATAAATACCAACTAACTGAGTTTGAAACGTACAGGCATAGTATATTTAACACGTACCGGCATGCCATGCATTTTTCCAGGGGTCCATTTAGGCATTTGGCTAACCACTCGAATGGCTTCTTCGCTTAAACCTCCCGGCAGCCCTTTCACAATCTTTACGTTACTCACGGTGCCATCTCGGCCAACAATAAAACTTACAAGCACAGTGCCTGCTATTTTATCATTTTTTGCTTTAGCAGGATATTGTATTTGATGACTCATGTAGTTGATAATATCCATGGTGCCATTCTTAAATTGGGGCATTGTTTCGGCAACAAAATATATACTATCAGAACGTATAACTTTACCGTTATTTAGTTTCATGGTAATACGCTGATAGGTTGGGTTTTTACTTGTGCGCTCATTAAGAGAATCAAGATTTAGTGTATCAACCTTGCCGCAGGTGGTTACAAATTTTTGAAGTGCAATGGTATCGCCTTCCCAAGCTGATTCTGCTTCCATTTCGCATACTTCATATTCACCTTGTGCAACAAGACGGCCGACTAGTAAAAATAGTAGCATCACGATTAGTAAAAATTTGCCTTTGCCTAAAAGGAAACTGACACTGCATGTCAGCTTAGTAATTTGGTTTCTCATTTTTTTATTGGTAAATAAATTCAGGGGGATTATAAAATGTAAAACTATAAAAATACAACATATCTAAATTTAGGGACTGGATTATTGTTACCCTGAGTATTGGTTGCCGGGGAATGACTAGGAAAAGTGATTTCAGAAAAAATTTACTAAATAAAGATAAATATATATTGAATATCAATAAATATTTATTATTTTTGCGCCATAATTTTAAAACAAAACAAAATGTCAAAAGAAAAGACCTATGTATTTATCGGGCTTCAAGTTGTTGCCTGGATCATATTTGTTGCACTGTGCATAGAAGCAGGTGCTTTATTAGTAAATTTTGTTTTTAGCTTGTTCAAGCCTGAAATTGTAAAGAACCTATATGAGAAAATGGACTTAAGTGATATGTACCTTCGAAGCAAATGGGCCTATTTTACAATGTATACATTTCTCCTTTGCATTTCGTTTATGAAGGCCTTCTTATTCTATCTGGTTATCAAGATGCTAATGAAGCTTGATTTATCAAAACCATTCAACAGTTTCGTGGCCAGGCAAATTAACTTAATGAGTTTTTTCACCTTAGCTATTGGACTCTTTGGATACATTGCACGACAAACGGCAAAAGATTTAATGCAAAAAGGATATAATGTTGATAGTTTAGAAAAGTTTTGGGGCGACAGTCAGGCATTTATATTAATGGCTGCAGTTATCTATGTAATTGCGTGCATATTTGCCAAAGGAGTTGAATTGCAAAACGAAAACGATTTAACTGTATAAGCCATGCCTATTGTAGTTAATATAGATGTGATGATGGCAAGGCGCAAAATGTCGCTAAATGAGCTATCAGAAAAAATTGATCTGACACTTTCAAATCTTTCGATTTTGAAAACCGGGAAGGCTAAAGCAATACGTTTTACAACGCTTGAATCTATTTGTAATGCACTCGAATGTCAGCCAGGCGATATTCTCGAATTCGTACCAGAAAAGAAAAAGTCGTCTCGCTAACAAGCAGCATTTTAAATTCAATATTGAAGTAATTGTGCTGCATGCTTATGTTGGGGCAAGCGTTATCGCTTCCGTCAACCCTAATAGCATCTTGCAAAATTGATTATTGTAAAAGCAGAATAAGTGAAATCGTTTATTCTCTTTTACGGATCGAAAGAAACGGAAGTAAAAATTGTAGAAGGAAAGTTGTAGATGGTCAAAATGTTCGGGGTTGAAATGTCTGGGTTGAAAATTTTCAACCCCAATAAAAAAAACCATAACAAAACAATTTATATAAAATGGCATATAATCCGCAAATCCATCACCGCAGGTCAATCCGATTAAAAGGATACGATTATTCGCAAGCAGGTTTGTATTTTATTACCATTTGTTGCGAAAACAGAGAATCTAGGTTTGGTAAAATTATTAATGAAGAAATGATTTTTAATGATGCAGGTAAAATTGCTGATGAATGTTGGTTGGAAATTCCCAAACATTTTCCAAAATGCGGTTTTGCATGAACATATTGTAATGTCAAATCACATGCATGGCATTATTGAATTAACGGTTATATCCAATGTAGGGGTTGAAAATTTTCAACCCCTATAACCAAACCAAAACGCATTTCAAAAAATGATTCCCCGTTCAATTGGATCAATTGTTAAAGGATTTAAAATTGGTGTAACAAAATGGTTTCGCAAGAATACCGAAATACAAACGGTATGGCAACGTAATTATCACGAACATATCATCCGCAGCGAAGAATCATATCAAAACATTTCCAATTACATTATAAATAATCCAGCAAAATGGAAAGGAGATAAATTTTACAGAGAATAATTTTTTTTCCTTTGGTTGGTGTTTTTTGCCTTTTGTTGGTGTTTTAACCAACCAAAGACTATTGATAAAACTTTTGCTTTTGGTTGGTATTTTTACCAACCAAAGGCATGATAAAGAGAAAATAAATTATTTACCGGCACGAGCTTCAAGCTCGTGCTTGTAGAAGAACAATTTGCCTTATGCGAGATATATCGTGTCACAAGCAATTATGCAAAAGTGTGAAATTTAAAAACGAAAAAAAGATGAAAAGAAATTATCAATTTATACCAGTTGTTGTTTTATGGATTTCATTGTTTGGTTGCAATGCACAAATCAATGAAACAAAGGAAAATATAACCAAGCCGGCTCATGTGGGTGGGGCGTTTGAAAACAACCTTTTTGCTTATTACGGAATTCCAAAAAGTATAATGGCGGTTGATACTAGCCCGGGTTGGAATTTGGCAGGTGAGAAACTTTTGTTAACCGGAACAGTATACGAACCTAACGGAACTACCCCGGCATCAAATGTTTTGTTATACTATTATCAAACCAATACCGAAGGAAGATATATACATCGCTCAGAAGAAATGCGCAGCATGCCACCAAATGAGAAGGGGCAAACACATGGATACATTCGTGGTTGGGTTAAAACAGATTCGCTTGGACGATATTTTATTTATACAGTGCGACCGGGAGTATATCCTACCCTTGATGCCCCGGCACATGTGCATGCTACTATTAAGGAGCCTGGAGATATGAATGAATATTATATTGATGATTTTATTTTTGATGATGATAAGTTACTTAACACTGCCTACCGCATGAAAATGGAAAACCGGGGTGGCAGTGGAGTGTTGCGTCTAGTTTATAAAGACAACATAGCCATAGGCGAACGCAACATTATTCTTGGCTTGAATATTCCTCAATATCCGGTGAAATACACATCTCCAATTCTTTCGGGTGTGAATGTGGGAGAAGATGTTATGTCATTTATACCGCATCATGCATGGGGGCCCTACAAGGGGACTAGAACATGTCCCGTGTGCAAATATGCATGGTACCAAGGTATACTCTATTTTGTGGGCAACAATCCCGACTGGGAAGAAATAAAACAATGGTTATCTTTTTTAGAAAACGAAAGCAGAAAGCGCGAAAAATATCTTAAGGTTTATTTTGTGTATGGCAATGAACATGATTATAACAAAAACAACAGACAAAGCGAGTTGGAAAAAATTGGCAAGCAATTGAAGTTAGAAAAAGTGGCATTAACACATGTACCTTCGTTTACCGACAGCGAATCTGAAATTGATTTAATTAAAATAAACCAGGAGGTAGATAACACCTTTATAATTTTCAAGCGTTGTAAAACGATGGCAAAGTTTGTCAATTTAAAACCGAGTAAAGAAAATTTTCATTCAATTAGCCAGGTGCTCGATCAGTCGGTTAACGAATACTTTAAGTTGCCAAAAGGAAAATAAGGGGTATTAGAGCTTGTTTTATTTTTATATTTTGAATTTGTATGAAGTAAATTATTTGAATAGCAAGGCGTGATTTGCAAGCCTTGGCAGCGAACTTTGGCGCATGGCAATTGCCATTTGGCAATTGAGCCCACCCATTGCAATGCCTAACGATGATAATCAGAAAATGCATCTTAAGAAAACAGTTAGATAAATTTTAAACGGGCTCTTAGCTTGTAAAAAATTATAAATCATTTATCATTCATATTTTTACTATCATTGGCATATCAATTTATAATAAATAATAAGAGCAAAAAAAGCAAGTCGTTGGTGTGACCCGTTAAGACATTCAATTAGAGAGAAAGAGTTTTATGGTATTCGTATAAACAGAATCAAAAATCAATTCACCTATTTAATAAATAAACTATGAGAAGTTGTACAAAAATAATTTTAATAGCAGCTTATGCATTTATTTCTTGCAACATCGCTAGTGACAAAGCAGCAAGTCAAGTGATGACGGTAGCATCTGCCACTGACACTATAAGATACCAATGCCCTATGAAATGTGAAAGCGACACCGCATACACGGCAGCAGGACAATGTCCGGTTTGCAAAATGGATTTGGAAAAGTTGCCATAAGCAAGTTTATAAAAGTGCTGACTGCCCAAATCTATTAATACCTCATGCAGGCTTGGTGTCTTAATAATTCAATATACTTGTCGCTGAATTAGGAATTTTTTTCTTCCTTCCAATAGCATGGTTTGGTAGAAATAATTGTTCAGTTGATTTTTTAGTACAACAGGTAAAGCCTTTGAAACCTTGCTCAGTAAGGCAGCAGTTGCCTTGCATTAGCAATTCTCATATATAAAGTATTGTTAACACAACCACATAAATTAAACTTTACAGCGTTACTAAAGTCATACCCTAAGCAACTATACACAATATGGAAATAAATGCTTTGAATTCGCTGCGTTTGGGCTTTTCTACTAACGAAGCTGAAGTAATCAGAAAGTCTGGCGTTTCCATTTTTATAGCACAACAACTGAATGCAAAGTCAGAGCTTAAGATTCCAGATTTTATTGCTGACAGCCCGAAAAATTTATTGGAACTACGTGCATTAAAAAAAAAGGCAGACAAGGGAGGGAAGAAACTTGAAAAAGTTGCAAACGACCTTATTAAGATTGGCATTGAATGGAAGGCCTTCACAATTCAGCGGTGCTATGAAACGAAACTTCCGTTAAGAGAAAAGATAAATTTATTTTTTCAAAATCATTTTGTTTCCACGTTGCAATCGGTAAAGGTTCCTTATTGGATTTACAAGCATTACCAAACAATAGATACGCACGCACTAGGCAATTACAAAACGCTGGTGAAAGAAATGGTATATACCAATGCTATGATAAAATATTTGGACAATCAGCAAAACAAGAAGGGAAACATCAACGAAAACCTAGGTCGCGAATTACTTGAACTCTTTACACTTGGCGAAGGACACTATACCGAAAGTGATATTAAGAACACAGCACGCAGCTTGGCAGGTCTTACTTTTGGAAAAGAACATGGCGAGTATCGCCCTATGCTAAGAGATAATTCAGTAAAAACTGTTTTGGGGCAAACGGGCAATTTTAAGATTGATGAAGTGATTGATATAATTTTTGAGCAAAAAAACACATCGTACTTCCTGACTGAAAAAATATTGAAATGGTTTTTTTATGACAACCCTGAAAGAGAATTAGTCATTAGGTATGCAGAAGTTCTAAAAAATTATAAATTTGAATTAAAGCCTTTCTTTCAAAAAATGATGGAAGAAGAATGTGCTAAAGGTAAAGCAGGCAATCAGATTAAGAATCCGTTAATCTATCTCATCCAGCTATTTAAGGACTTGAACATAACTCCCAATTACAAATTAATGGCTGTCTTTCTCCGAAATCAGGGCATGGATATTTATGATCAACCAAACGTAAAAGGCTGGAAGGGAGGGCAAAGTTGGCTCACCTCGCAAGTGTATGCTGACCGGAACCAATTGATTGATTTCATTATTTCGGGAAATAAAAAATATGAAAGGGTACTAAGTAAAAAGCTCGAAAGATTTGATGTAGGGGAGATTAGTTTCAGGCCTACTATTACCATTAAAAATAACACGAATGCAAAATCAATTTTAGAGGAGCTCACGCAAAAAATGATTTTTGAAACAAGCGAAGAGATGCGCGCAGAACTTGATCAGATTTTAAAATATGATTTCGATCCGCAATCAGAAAATGCAGAAAAGAGCATTTTGAAGGTGTACCAGTATTTAGCAAAGAGTCCTGAATTTCAACTAATTTAAAAGACGATGAACCGCAGAAGATTTTTTCAGCTTACCGCCACCGGCACCGGAGGAATAATGTTGCTTCCCCATTTTTTAACTGCCAACAAATTATGGGAGGGTATAAGCGATACTATCAATGAAAACATTTTAGTTTTTATTCAACTCAATGGTGGCAACGATGGCCTTAATACGTTTATACCTTTTACTGATCCGTTGTATTATGACAAACGCCCATCAATTGCAATTGCAAAAGATAAGGTAATAAGCAGGAGCAACGGTATGGGATTTCATCCTGCGCTTAAGGACTTTGCTACTATGTTGCAAGAGGGCAATTTAACAGTGATTCAAAACGTTGGCTACCCCAATCCTAATCGCTCACATTTTCGTAGTCAGGAAATATGGCAAACTGCAACCGATAGCAATAAATATGTTGACTATGGTTGGCTTGGAAGATTTTTGGATTTGCAATGCAACGATGAATCGCTCTGTTCGCTCAACATTGATAATGTAGATAACCTTGCTTTAAAATCTTCGCTTTCACACGGCATCACTATAAAGGATTTTAATAGAATTAAAAACTATTCAGGTGCAGAAGCCGAACTGAAACTGTCTGACAATCCTCAATTGGATTTTGTGCGAAAGCTTCAATATGCATCCTTAGAAGGCATGGAAGAAATAAACAAAGCATTGCAGCAAAGTGAAAAGTATAGCGAAGTTTATGCAAACAATGCGTTGTCAAAAAATCTTGAATGGATAGCGCGATTAGTAAAGGGTAACCTGAACTCCAAAGTATATTACACATCACTCAATGGTTTCGACACGCACAACAATCAAGGACCTTCGCATCAGAGACAATTAACTATCTTGAACGATGCGGTTTATTCTTTTTACAAAGATTTGAAAAGTAATAAGCTCTTAAAAAATGTAACACTTGTTATCTTCTCAGAGTTTGGACGTAGGGTGCACGAAAATGGCACGGGTACAGATCATGGCACTGCAGGCCCCATGTTTATCATAGGAGGTAACAATAAGGGTAATGTACTTGGCAAAAATCCTGACTTAGGCAATTTGGATAAGGGTGATTTAATTTATGATATTGATTTCAGAAGCGTATACGCAACCTTGCTCAAGGAAAAATTTAATTTCGATCCCTTGCAAATAAATATAAACAACCAAATTATTAAGGATTTATTTTAAACATACTTTTGTCAGGTTGATTAACTCATAATCAATTTATTTTTTCCTGATTTAATTATTTCATACGCATGGAGACAACCTATCTTGAAACCGAAAGAATGATTTTACACAAATACACTCCTGAAGATTTGCAATTTCTTTTTGAGCATCGTGCTAAAAGCGAGATTATGGCATTGCTTGGGTTATCAACTGCTGAAGATTTTATTAAGGAACAAAAGAAAACAGAAGGCGGATACAAAACCTATGACCGAACGATTGTGCATTTTAAACTTGCACTTAAAAAAAACAAGCAGGTAGTTGGAGGAGCAGGTTTTCATAACTGGTATAGCCAACACCGAAGGGCTGAGTTGGGATATGCACTTACCGTTGAAGACGCAAAGCGGCAAGGATATATGAGCGAGGCTGTGAGCACAATATTAAATTATGGTTTCACTCAAATGAATCTTAACCGTGTTGAAGCATTTATTAGCCCCAACAATAAGGCATCGTTAAGGCTAATTGAAAAATTTGCCTTTACACAGGAGGGTCATTTGCGGCAACACTTTTTGAGAGATGACACAACCGAAGATTCATTTGTGTTTTCTTTATTACGCGAAGAGTATGTTAGAGCACACAAGGTATAGTTCAAGGTAAGTCCAACTTTTTTTCTTGCCATACAAAACCTTTGAGCAATGCTTAATGCAAGAATCCAATATCATGTTTTAGTAATAGTAAGAAGTATTAAAGGTAAGGACGTTGACATCAATAACGTAAGGGGAGCTATGTGGCCAAAACGAAAAGGTTTGCTGTCGACCTGCGAAATCGGATTTTGTAAATGAGGTTCCTATTCCGAGTCCAATTTGGCTATCCAGGTATTTCATAAATCTGGATATTATATCTGATAATTTTACGCTTGATTTTTTTTAATACACAATCTTATTTCCTTTGCTTAATATTATGAAACGATGAGCGAGACAACTAGTATAAAAAATTGGGCAGAGGACGACCGCCCTCGCGAAAAATTGCTGCAGCAGGGTGCTCGTGCGCTTAGCGATAGCGAAATAATTGCTATCCTGATACGCGCAGGAACCCGCAACGATAGTGCTGTAGAAGTAGCACGCAAATTATTAAAGGCTGCCAACAATGATATTACTGAACTAAGCCGATGGTCAGTAGAAAGAATTTGTAAGAGTGGTGTAAAGGGATTGGGCGAAGTAAAAGCTATAACCATAGCGGCCGCATTAGAGTTGGGCAAGCGAAGACGCGAAGCCGATAAATCGAATGAAGTACGAGCTATTCGCAGCAGTAAGAAGCTTTTGATGAGTTGTATCCAAGTATGGCCGACCTCCTACACGAAGAGTTTTGGATTTTATACCTCAATCAGGCAAGCCATATAATCAGAAAGAATCGTTAAGTATTGGCGGTACAGCTGGTACGGTGGTCGATCCCAAAAAAGTTTTTCGTAGAGCGCTAGAATTATCTGCCAGCAAAATTTTGCTGGCACACAATCATCCCAGTGGCAATCTTAAGCCCAGCGAACCGGACATCAGGCTTACGCGCAAGCTGGTAAATGTTGGCAATGAGTTGGACTTATTGGTAATGGACCACCTTATTATTGCAGGCAATAGTTACTATAGCTTTGCTGATGAAGGATTGTTGTAAAGAATAATAACGTATATAGTTACCGATACAATCTATAAATTATGCAAATAGAAATTTCAAAGAAAAAACCGTTCTATCCTATACACACACCGCTACGAAAGTTCCTTAAACATTTTGGCCGCGATATTCAGTTGCATATTTCATATGATGATTTACTGCGTTTTGATAATGCATTCCCAATTTACGATCGAAATCAAAAAGATACCCTTTGGCAATCTGTGTTATATCCACAAAGTGATTATGAACAATTAAATGCCGCCCTGCGCGAAATTTATGCATTGCTTAAAACTGGTGGCGAAATTACCGAGCATCTTACTGTTGAGCGCATCGATTATTGTACCTTCGGCAATAGCAAGCCTTTCAGAATTCGGATAGTAAATCGATATAACGACAACCACGATTATTATTACATAAAGCGAGCTGATGCTTCGCGGGTATATGGGCTTGAGTTGGAGCATATACTCTCGCCAAACCGCATCAGCTACCTGGTGCATAAGGATACATTAATAGAAGAACACATAGCCGGAATACCCGGTGATATGTTTATTGAAAAATATTTGCACTCCAAGGAGACCAACCCAATTCGCCTTGCCAAAGAATTTGTAAAGTTTAATGAGCGTTGTTTTCTGCGCCTGCTTGGAGATATGCGCGCATACAATTATGTGGTGGATATAACCCCCGATTTCGAAGATGTTCATTATCGTATACGAGCCATCGATTTTGACCAACAAAGTTATGAAGGAAAATACAGGGTGTACCTGCCACAGTTTTTTAAAGAAAATAATCCGATGGTTGAGTTGTGCCTGAAACACCTCAATAGTCAAACGGTGCACCAATATCAATTGGAAGAACAAGTACTTATGTCTCGCAGAATAAAGGCAACCAAATACATGACCAAAGAATTGTTGGATACCATGCGTACCGATGAAATATCGGATGCCGAAAAAGTATATCAACTTAAAAACTAGCTTGCCGAGTATTACACCAATCCGGTATTCTTAAAAGCACACACGATGGGCGATCTGGTAAAGACAAGCCTGAAAGAAATGATTCGAAAAAACATACCACATTTTAAAAAGGCAATTTTTTAATGTCTTATTAAGATTTATATTTTGAATTTTATTACGTGCGATTTTTTTTATTAGCAAGTCATGGTTTGTAGCCCATATAAGCACACTGCGGTCCAAACAATAGCCATTTGGCATTTGAGCCCAACGGGTGGGATGGATAAAAATGAGCTTCGGAAGATTTGTCATAAGAAAACAACTAGCTAAATATCTAAGCAAGCTATAAATTGATTCAAAAAAAAGCCGGACATATGAGCCCGGCTTCTTGTATTTATTTGGCAACTTAATTTACAATTGAAGAATAAAATCCTTGAAACTCAGATTTGAGGTTTGCAAAATTATTTTCAAAATCAGAAAGTTTATTTTGCTCCACATCATGCAGGCTATTTATTCCTATTCCGGTTTTATCTTTTGCATTGGCTTGTATATACTCAATCTCGTTTTCGTATTGTTTGCAATCGTGTCTTAGAATATCGAGGGATTCGCGTTGTATGATAAATTGATTTTGAAAATGCTCTACGTGTCGTAATGTGTCAGTGTCCGCCTTTCGTTTTATGATCGAGGCAAGCTGATCTTCAAGGGTTTTAATTTCTTCAATGTGCTTGCTAATGGATGCTTGCCAAGCCTTTTGCTCGGCATGCAACTCTGTGAGTTCGTCTTGTGTGCTCATAGTTTTTAAATTGTTTAAGAAGTTTGACTTGAGGGAACCGAATGAATGATGATAGGATAAAACATCATTTTCTAATTTGAAAACAATTATAGATAATAATTTTTTACTAGCAAGAAAAAATACCAAAAACTACGTGAGCGGAAGATTGTTGTAAGGCAATCGTAAAAAAGTAATCGTAAAAATAAAGGGAATAAGAGCCGTTACTTATTGGCTTTCTTAATATACTGCTCAATAGCCATAGTCATACTTGGTGCTTCGGGCACTGGGGCTTTCACATCCAATTTTAATCCAGCATCTACAACCGATTGCGAAGTTGTGGTACCAAAGGCTGCTATGCGAGTATCCTTTTGTTTAAATTTTGGAAAATTTTTAAACAAGGATGTAACTCCCGATGGACTGAAAAATACGATCATATCATAATTCACATTCGCCAAATCGCTCAGGTCACTGCACACGGTGCGGTAGATAACCGCTTTGGTATATGCAATATCATTATCAGCCAGCACTTCGGTTATTTCTTGCTTATGAACATCGCTGCAGGGCACTAGAAACTTTTCGGTTTTGTGCTTCTTTATTACATCCATCAGGTCATAGATGGTTTGTTTTCCAAAAAATATCCTGCGTTTACGGTATTGAATGAATTTTTGAAGGTAATAAGCGGTTGCTTCTGATATGCAGAAGTATTTAAACTTCTCAATATCATCAATTCTCATTTCAGTGCACATGCGGAAAAAATGATCGGCTGCATGCTTACTCGTAAGCACGATAGCTGTATGGTCATTTATACTCACTTTTTGGGTACGAAACTCACGCGCTTCAATGCCTTCCACATGTATAAAAGGACGAAAGTCAATCTTCAGGTTGTACTTTTTAGCAAGATCAAAATAAGGGCTCTTGTCTCCTTCAGGTTTGGGCTGTGTTACAAGAATAGTTTTAACTTTATTAGTGGCCACGTATATGTTACTTCAATAAATATTATGTTCTTAATTTCAATACCCGGCTGCATACATGCGCTAAATGATGGCGGCCAATTTCGCTATAATAAGCAAAGGGGCAATTTCGAGGGCGCAAAGATATAAAATTAAATAATACAAGCGAAAGTCGGGCTGCCCCAACCATATCATTATGGCTTTTACGGTTCGGTAAATAAACATGCCAATAGCGGCCACTACCGCTGCAGACAAAAAGTAGTGGATATAATTATAGTTGACATATGAGATGCATATTAGCAATGGCAACAGTAACAGCCCCAGAATAATGTTAACCAAAAACAGATTAAAGATATAGGCCGATACCGGGCGGTCAATACCAAATAGGATGCCCAGCGTTTTTACAAAAAACATTTTTACTGAATAAGCACAACCTACCATTACTGCAATAAAGCTGAACTTGATAAAACCCTTGCCCATCCACGATGGCTTGTAGTCGTAGTATTCGGCCACGCGATATAAAAACAGTGCCAATACCAGGTAGGAAATAATATTGAGAACAACGGCAGCACGTTGGGCCAAAAAGTTTTCTTCGCGTACCACCTGATTGGCTGCCGTTGTGTTATAAAATGCTTTTATTAAATGATCAAATATTTTAGCATAGTACACCTTTACAATGGTTATGAAAAATACGATGAGTAGCAACGTTATGGTGTACCAATCGGGAGTAGGCTCTTTGCGTGTTCGGGTATAAAACGATTTGCTTTGTAAATGGTGTGAAGTTATCAGCTGCTCATAACTTGTGGTAACTAGGGTATCTTTTACTGTGGTTGCAATGGGGGCAATTACTGTTACGCTGGTATCGGTATCAACCGCAGCCACAATTACCTTAGCTGGTGCGGGTTTGGTGCTATCTACCGATATTGATTTTTTTACAACAGGTGCTGCCTGTATGCTACTATCGCTATTTATGGTGTCTTGTTGCTGCATGTTGACGCATGCAAAATTAATTTTCCATTACAATTACATTTCGTAATTGTAATTAATATGTTAACAAAAATTTTTATGCATCACTCAAAAAGGTATCAACGTAAATACATCATTAAATAATGGAGTATGCATATGTGATGGCAAAACATTTTCTTTGCTGCAAACTAATCAGAAATGAATATAGCAATAATTGGAAGCGGAACAATGGGGAGCGGGATAGCTCAGCTAGCAGCGCAGGCAGGTTGTAACGTGCTCGTAATGGATAGCAACCAAAGCGCCTTAACAAGGGCTGTGCAAAACCTGGATTCAACATTAACCAGGCTCCAGGAAAAAAATAAAATATCTGCTGAAGAGAAAATGTTGATACAAGAGAGAATTTCCTGGTCATCATCTATAGATTCGATAGCTGATAGTCAACTTGTGATAGAAGCCATTATAGAGGATCTTAATATTAAAAAGGAGTTATTCATTAGCCTCGGCAATGTCGTAAGTCAGGATTGTGTGCTCGCCAGCAATACAAGTTCCTTATCTATTACCCAATTAGGGGCTTCGGTAGTTAATCCTTCACGGTTTATGGGAATTCACTTTTTTAACCCTGCCCCGCTGATGCCGTTGGTAGAATGCATACCTTCTATCGAAACAGATTTAGATTTATTTAATAAAACGTGTGATGAAATAACACGATGGAAAAAGGTAGTGGTAAAGGCTAAAGATACACCCGGCTTTATTGTTAACCGCCTTGCACGATTGTATTATGGAGAGTCTATCAGGCAATATGAAGAAGGCATTGCCAATTTTGAAACCATTGATGCAGCAATGAAATCCGTGGGTTTCAAGATGGGGCCTTTTGAGCTAATGGATATGATTGGTAATGACGTGAATTATGCGGTTACTGAATTAGTGTGGCAACAACTATTTTTCGATACCCGTTTTACGCCTTCGCAAACGCAAAAACAACTTAGCATGGCGGGATATTTTGGCCGTAAAACAAAACGTGGATATTATGATTATCGGCAAGGCGAACCAACTGTAAACATCAATGAGAATAAAGACGTACAACATGCTATAAGTATGCGCACCCTTGTGATGCTGGTAAATCAGGCAACCGAAGCGTTGCAATTGCAACTTGCTACCTCGCGGGATATTGAAATTGCCATGACCAAAGGTGTTAACTACCCAAAAGGGCTTTTACAGTGGGGCAACGACCTCGGACTGGATTATTGTGTTGCGATGCTTGATAATTTATATAACACCTATCACGAAGACCGTTATCGCTGTTGCACACTTATACGCCACCTGGCGGCATCAGGTCAACAGTTTATTATTTCATAATCGTAATGTTAAATAATATCTATATATGCTATGGATTGATTATTTAGTTTATTTTTACACACCTAAACCAAATATGTTATGAAAAAAATTTTATCTATCCTTATAGCCTCAGTGGTAATGCTAACTGCTTGCCAAAAGGAACATGAACCTAAAATTGAAAACATTACGATTGATGTTGTCTTAAAACAAAACCATCAATACACGTATACTATCAATCATAATGATGATGAGTATAGTAGCCCGTATATTAGCCAAGACACGCAGCACGATGCCATCACAGCGCTCACGCCTAATGATAAAAATACAGCTTCTGTATTTAGTTACACTCCAGCCAATGATTATGTTGGGCCCGATCAGGTTATTATTACATTATCTGAAGAAAAAGAAGAACATGGATGTGGCATAAAGCCCGGCCGCACACCCAGGCCTCATCATCATCATCATGATGATGATGAAAGTGTAAAAAACTACATCTTCAATTTTACGATTGTACAGTAAGCAATCAGAGAATATATGAAACCTGCCAATTGGCAGGTTTTTTTTGCCATTTTTTCTAAAAAAATACAATAACTATTCCGATGAAGCGTAAGTGCTACGCCACTTTATTATAAGGGTGTTTAGGGCTGTTTTTAAATGTTGTAAGCCATCGCCAAAATCGGGCTTTTAGCGTTAATCATTTGAAATAGGTACAGCCTTCATAGTACATTGGGTGTTGACCTTGGTAATAGAATAATTTTAAATTGGCTAATTCTCTATTTTAACAAAATGGTGTATATTCGCCATCCCAAATTTTGATCCATTGGTTAACTAAAAATTTAACTTACCTTTCATGCATTGTTCAGCATGATTAATGTGAACAGCACGGTATTTGAAAATGTAGTTAGTATTGCTAAAAAAATAAATCAAAACGAAAATGAAAAAAAAGTTCATCACATTAATGATAGTAGCCGCAGCGGGATTATCATTTACTGCAAATGCACAAAAATTTGCTTACATCGATACCGAGTATATACTCGAAAACATTCCGGAGTATAAGGCCGCGCAACAGCAGCTTGACCAAATTTCGGCCAACTGGCAAAAGGAAATTGAGGCTAAATATGCAGTTATAGATAAATTATATAAAGACTTTCAGGCCGAGCAGATTTTGCTTACCGATGAAATGCGTAAAAAGCGCGAATCAGAAATTGTTGAAAAGGATAAAGAGGTAAAAGAAATACAAAAGCAAAAATTTGGATATCAAGGCGAGCTGTTTAAGAAGAAGCAAGAATTGGTAAAGCCAATTCAGGATAAAATTTATAATGCAGTAAAGAAACTAAGTACCGACCAAAGTATTGCCGTTATGTTCGATAAGTCGAGCGACCTAACTATATTATATTCAAATCCTAAATATGATAAAAGTGATGAGGTGCTCGCAGCATTAGGATTTAAGTCGGGAGGAAAAAGTGCCTCGGGAGGAGAAAAAAGTCCTGGTACAGGCGGTGGTGCCGATGCCCCCCGCAAGTAATACTTAATGCGTGTAAGTCTTTCTAAAATTTTATATCAAAACAATAGTTACCTAAATTATGAAAAAATTAATTCTCTTCTGTGCCTTGGTTGTGGCACAATTAACCACAGTGCAAGCACAGACTATCAAGTTGGGCCACATCAACTCTAACCAGTTATTGTCGGCCATGCCCGAAACTAAAAAAGCAGATTCGGTGTTGACCAAATTTGGACAATCGTTGCAATCGCAGTTGGAAATGATGACCAACGAATATCAAAGTAAAGCTAAAGACCTTGATGAAAAGCAGGCAAGCATGATAGAGGCAGTGCGCGATGCCAAAATCAAAGAACTGAATGATTTGGAAACACGCATTCGCGAGTTTCAGCAAAGTGCTCAGGACAATGCCAGCAAAAAGAAAGAAGAAATATATGCCCCGATAATTAAAGCCGCTGAAGATGCAATAAAGTCGGTAGCAAAAGAAAAGGGCTACACGTATATTTTTGATAGTGGTGTTGGTGTGCTGCTTTATTCTAATGAAAGCGATGATATATTACCAATGGTAAAAGAGAAGTTGAAGTTGAAATAAACTTAAACATTTATAAACAAGAAAACGCTCGCAGTATTGCGAGCGTTTTTATTTTGGTGCTAATTGAAATGGAGTTATTTTTTTTGACTTATGTGCAATGAAGTTTTAGTTGCCGGTCTTCTTTGCATTGGCAACCACATAACTTGTAATCAATAACTTTTTGCTTTGGTTGGTGTTGACACAATGTGCCTTTAATTTAGTTTTCGGGTCGATCATTTTGTACCAATTTTGTGGTGTTTATACTTTGTTAACTATAACCATATACTAAGTTAGTTAATTTTAAAATATTTTATCCGAGAGTTTTCTTACTGTAAGATAATTATTTTTCCATTTGCTTGTATAGAGTTTTTACTTGCAGTGGCCCGCCAAAAATAAATTCCATTGGGCAATTGCTCTGTATGCACCAACAAATTTTTAAATGTGCCATATAAATTTCTGCGTAGTACTTCATTAGCATAACTATCATACAACACAAAAAGTAAATTCTCGTTTGTGGGAATATCGTAACGGATATTGAACATGCTGCTTGCCGGATTGGGCGAGAGCCTCACCCCTAACCCCTCTCCAACTGGAGAAGGGAAGGCCAACCCCAGCGTATCGCAAGGGCTACCTACCCATGCGCCTAAATCATAGTTGGGGAAAATTGGAACAGTACTATTGCCCCAGGCTAAAGGAAAACTATTTTGGACCACATTACATCCTATACCTTGTACATCAGGCTGATCAATATAGTGAAGCGTATAATTGCCGCCCCATGTGCCAATATAAATTTTATTGTCTGGAGCTAATTGCGCGGTAAAAAAATAAGTTGGATAAGGATTATAACTGCTATCCCACTCGGCCACCAACGTTTGTGTTGCTGCAATGTTGGTTGCCTGTAAATCAAATTGAAATATTTTTGTCATAAGCAAAACATATAGAAATTTATTATTCGGTGAAATGGCAACACCTGATGCTACTAATTCCCAATCCATGTTTGGATTTGGGAAAGAAATATAAGTACTATCGTAAAACATGCCTGTACACCTGTCAAATTTGAAAATATTTAGTTTGTTATCATTCATTACCTGTGTATAAATACTGCCATCAGGAGAAAAAACTGCTCCACCTCCCGTATCAAAAAATGCAGGCTCACCTATATTTTGAGAATAAGATCCAGATATTGAATCATTTGTTATAAGATATTTATAGTAAAGGTTAGAGAAGTATCTCGGAGCTATAAGCCACCAATCACGTCCATTGCCATGTCGAACAGCTGTTAAAAATCCTTTTGTCAATGTATCTTGAATCAATGGTTTCGTTTTATTATTTAAATCCATTGCACCTCTTCCATTATCTTCATTCATATTAATAATAGAATATCTTAATTCGAGCGGTTGTACATGATATTGGCCATAAACAATAAACTCTTCTCCGCTTTCATGAAATAGGTAATACAAGCTATCATTACCAGGTTTTGGTATTACAAGTGCACCCTGACAATAAGCTAATTTTTCACAATTAATAGTACTGGCAAAACCAGGGTTAAATCCCTTACTATTTAATAATGTGTCGTCATTTGCATTAAATATATTAACACCGTTTGTATAAAATAATAAATTTCCCAATGTATCACAAATACTGGTACTCGTAATAAATGTACCATGTACCCTCATGAATGAAGCAGTATCTACAACCCCGGAATTAAAATCCAAATAAGTTTTCATTACTGGTATATTACTGCAATATCCAGCACTTATCATCCATATATTTGTTCTGTTTTGGGCAGAAGCTGTGTTAGAAATATTGATGCACAGGAAAAACGTACAGCAAAATAATAATTTAAAGAGGCTTGCAAATATTTGCAAGCCCCAATTTTTTGTTACGGTCATTATTTAATCTTGGTTAATTTTAATGATTTAATATGTCGATTACCCTCATAAATTATTATTGTATAAACTCCGTTATTTAAATAGCTGATATCAACCTGTTTTCTAAATGTATTTAATTCCAAACTGCCTGACATTACCTTCTTGCCAAAACAATCAAAAAATTCAAATTGCGGATTAACAAGATTGGGCGAATTATAAAAAATAGTTATGGATTCGGATGAAGGATTGGGCGACAGACTTAAAGCTAATTCTTCAATAAATTCTTCATTACTTATTTGCCTGAAATACTGGCCATCATTGCATAATACATCATCATTAAATATGGTGCTTGCATTGTAACTCCAAACAATAGCCCGTGCCTGAAATACCGCCTTTCCGCCTTTGAATGCACATTGCCATGCAATATTTTCTAAAATTGCTTTTTCCGATAAGTCTAAATTTTCAAAATTTATTCGGCCTCTATGATTATTTAATATTGAATTTACTTGCTTGGTATTTTCTTCAAAAATAAAATTTGATACAACTGATTCGTTTAATAATTGAGCTTGAGTAAAATATTCATCCGGATTATTAGAGCCTACCATTTGATTTATCAAATCACTTACTTCATTAAAAATTCCTACAGGATTATTTTTATTACTATTATAAAACTGGGCAATAATAACGCTGCTATCTTTCAAGTTCGGATTTTGTTCTATTTGTTCATAAATATTGCCTTTTGGCTTTCGGTAATTGCTTGTTGTTGTTGATTTTGTTGACTGCCGGTGGCATTTAAAGCCGCAATATCATCTTCCATTTCATCTTCATCGTTATCATGTAGTTGCAAATTTTGGCAATTTAGTTGACAGGTATAACTAGAAGCAGGATCTCCTGTTGGTAAAAATGGACTACCTGTGCCAAACAAAGTATATGGTGCTGGTGGTACTAAATTGCTTGCACCTGGCGACTGATAAATAAATTTATAAGGGACTCCAATTCCCTGAGGTATGCCTGCAAAAGAATTTATGCTATGGAGGGAAGAAAGACCAAAAGGTCCGATAAAAATATTTCCACGGGTTTCGGTATTATTTGTAATTAATCCTTGATCTCCAATAACTCCACTTACATATCCCATACCTTGTGCAAATTCCTCTCCTAACGTTAACCCTCTTTCGTGTTCACGCAAGGTATTTGATCTAATATCTGCATAATTACAATCGGCCAAAAACTTTAATCCCCATTGCGTTAAGTCTGTTGTATTACATTCTAACAATCCATCGGGTGTAAATGCAAATTGTATTGAACTTTTATTAATTGCATCGGTGGTAGTAGTTCCTTTTACAAGATTGCAATTAATAATTGGACCGTTGCAATTTTCTAACTTAACACCAAATACATCAGTTGGTGCGCTTACATGATTAAGATTAATTCGATTTTCTGCAATGGTTAAATATGGCACATTGGACGCATATATTGCGTTATCAGCTTTGCTTAATATGCCTGTTGTATTGGTATTGCCATGTATATCACCATTATTTGCTATTCTATATGTTGAAGAATGATCTATTGCAGCAGGTGACGTTATTCTAATTGCTGATGAAGCAACTGTGGTATTTGAAGGATAACATTTGATATAATTATTATTGATAGATATTTGACCGTCATAATTATTATAGGCAGAAATGCACATTCCTTTATCTTCATTGATAATTACGTTTTCAGTAATATTAACAGTGTTAGCTTCGGAATCGAAAATATTTATTCCCTCAACAATATCAATCACTGAAATAGGTTGAGTAAAATTGAGAATGGAATTATTCTTTATTGTAGCGCTTTGCGAAATTAATGTGATAGCATTTCTGCAATTTTCAAATAGGTTAGAGAAAGGCACATTTCCATCACCAATTTCAATGTTGTAAGGAACAGGATTTGGCCAAGTTACTAAATCATATCCATACTTTGGTCGGTTATTGCAGAAAATTGCCGATCCTATTGAGCCATTGACAGGGTTACGATTAAACGATTTGAAAATATTTTTTCTAATTTTAATGCCATCCACAAATTCAGAATAAATTCCATAATCACAGTTAAAATTTCCTAATGTTCCAAAGGTGTTTTCGGCTGTAAGATTTGAACCAATTTCCAATTTTTGACAGTTAGATAAGTAAATATGAGCAAAACTACGGTCAGTTGTGTGTGGATATTTTAATACCTGGTTAGTTACAAAATTAGATGAATGAATTATTCCCTTTGTTTGTGCCCCATTAGGTTCATAATCTCCGTTCTCATAAATAAGAGAGATGTAATTATTTTGAAATTGAGAACCTTCAACTAAAGTACCTCCATGCATTTTTGTACGAACTGCAAATTCAGCTTCTTGTAAGGTTGAAACTCCTCCAGGTCCTTGCTTATTTGTAATATTTACTTTGCCTCCATTGTTAATTATACCCTTCCACATATCTGAACATCCTGTAAATAGGGTACGGTCTATATTTAAAATACCACCTTTATTTACGGTAATGCTAACCCCACCTCCTAATTTTAACCTTGACGGATTGCCAGCTGCATTTACCTCAAAGTTAATAATTACCCCATCATTAATAACAACATTTTCGTTTAATACTGACAGCTTACTGATAAAGCCGCCATTTGTATTAAAATCAGCTTGTGTTAATGGCGTCTCCGAAGCATCCACACAGCAATCGGTAAATATTTCGGCAGTTGCTGTAACGGTTTTGCCATCTGCATCTGTAACCGTTACTGTATATGTGCCGTGTGGCAGCCCTGTAGCGGTTTGTGTTAATTGCACAGGAACTGTATTCCACGTATATGTATAGGGTGATACTCCATTTATGCCATTGGCTGTTGCATTGCCAACTGTACCTTGGCATGGCACATCATTAGTTGTTATAAATGCACTATATGTTTGATACATCATTTCGCCCATGCCCCTGAGCGAAATTAGTATTTGAGGCACATCAATAGTGCTGCCATTGGTATTAATATAATTGATTTTACGATTTGGGATATTACCTGTTATCTCCTTCCAATCTGTATTTATAGCACCTGTATTATCATAAGTGCCAGCATATAAGTGTGATTTTTCATAAATTCCATTTGGCTTTACTGTTGCTACATATATTTTATTAGCTGATGGATCTATTCCAAAACTACTCACCCCAATATCGCGCTGCGCACCGTTAAGGTTTTGAAAAACTCCAGTTAGGTTTGGTATAACAGGGCTTTCTGACCAAGTATTGTTGTCAATAACAAATACATTATCATTAACATTGTTGTTATTTGTATTCGTGCCAACAAGGATAAAATAATTACTCGTTGTTGGTTCATAGTTTGCAAGTTTTATACAAACTTGATTTGAAATTAATGCACTTCCATTAGGTGCCCAGCTTGTTATGCTTCCTGTAAACCTATGCACACCTTGATTTTGCCCATTGCCAATAACAACCAATTCCCCATTAGGCAAAACTATTGCATCAGTTATGTCGCGATTATTTCCTGTGAAACTTGAAAACGAAATAACATCCCAAGTTGCAGCTATTTCATTAAAGTAAAATAATAGCGTTTCTTCTCCGCTTCCAATATCAGTTTTAGCTAAAATATATTTATCATTATTTGTACCAAATAATAGTTTTAATACATCACCACAAATATTGGGACCCATAATTTCAATTTTATTTGATGTAGTATTTAATATGTAAACCCCACCCTGTCCTTTTGAATTTCCAAAACCTTGATTTAGCCCAAAATATAAATCTCTGTCATTAGCATCTTTGTCATTATTAATAATAAAAGTGCAGTCTGATATAGCTTTATCATCATCACACGATACATGGGGTATTGATGTTGACCTAACTACCGAAATACAATGATCTCCCTTATTTTTATTTTCACTAATATCTAATTTTGCAAACGTATTGCCATGGTCATCTGATACTGCTAAATATCGGTCAAAATCCCCAAGCCAAATTCTGCCGGGCGTATATAAATCGCGATGAACTGCTTTTGATAATACATTAACAAAGCCATTATTTGAACTTGTATTAAACCAATTATAACATTGACTGCCACTTACATCATTCTTAGCATATATCTGTTGCCAGAGTACATTAGGTAAATTTTGTCCATTTCCAAAATGACTGCAATACAAGCTTCCTGATTTGCCAATAAAAATATTTTTTGTTTCTGTGGCTACAACACTATTTCTATTTGCAGATGGCAATGAATTCACCCATCCAATTTCATTGGGTTCATTTGTATTACAATCTAATGACACCCAATATCCATTAGGCTGAATGGGGCTAACAGTTGTCGCATCACAATAAAAAACGCCAGTAAAATATTTTTTATTACTCAATTCTATATCTGGAATACGCGTAACTAATAAAAATCCTGTAGTAATAGTTTGTGCGGAATTACTTAAAGGAATAACCTTTACAAAATCAGACAATAAATCCTTTGAATAACTAGTAGTTACGGTAGATTTATCAATTTCCTTAAGTGTATAATCATTGCTTTCCAAACTCGTCCAAGCTGATGTTGCCCTATTAAAAAGGAATGGGCCACTTTCATATATTGTGACAATTGCAAAATTCGGATCATCTGTAAGTACTATATCAGAAACTTTATAAGGTGCCGTCACACCAGAAGGAGGAGCAATAGGATTGCTGCTGCATGAATGGGACTGAGTAAATTCATTGGCATCGTAATTAAATTTTTGAAGCCCCCATTCTGTACCCACCAAATATGAATCATCTGTATAGGTATTACCATTAGTACCCTCATCTACAACAACACAATATACATCTCTTGTACCGATAGGAGCAGCTGAATTGAAATTAATATAGCCTATAGGCACCACAACACTATTATTAGATATTGTAGAAAGATAAAAATCTGCAGCACCTGCGTCTTTTTGATTGCCAGTTTTATCATCAATACGAGTATCCCCAGTGCTATAATACAATGCAAACTCATTGGGTAGTCCTGTTAGCGAATTGGTACTTATGTAAATATCGCTTACCATAATATTTTTGTCAAACAATACTTCACTCATCGAATTATTTGTTTTGTTTAAAAGTTCAATTCCATTTTCGTATCCAACAAATAACGAAGTAGCGAATGTTGTTGTAGCCTTATTATATAATTTATTTACAGTATTCATTATTCTGTGATTGCTTATATATTGATAATTGTAACTATAGGCTTTATCCATTTTGCTTTTATCAATATTAGTTGCTTTCCATACACCGGCTACATCAGAAGCTACATATAAATCAAAAGTGACTCCTTTGTCATCATAATTTAATGCCCTTACTTGCCCGCCCCCACCAAGTCCTAGCTGCTTCCAAGTTTGTGCTCGCAAATTTTGACAAGAAAAAATTAATAGAAAAATAATTAGTAATTTAAGCGGTCGTTTTGTTGCCTGTTGCCTGTTGCCTGTTGCCTGTTGGCTGTTGTCCGTTGCTCATATCTCCCGATACCATGCAACTCATTTTAAATGTTGAACTCATTTGTTTTGTTTTAGGAAAATTAACTAAAATAAGAACCTTGTTGTTTGCAAACTGTAAAAGTAAAAGTATAGAAAGGAAATGTTAATAGGCAAATAAACTTATGAACAGGAAACCTGTATGCACTGGAAGGATAAACTAATTTCTTAGCCCCACCCTGCCTGCAAGCACCTGTCTGCCACCAGGTAGTGGCAGGTAGCAACGGCATCCTTTTTTTACCTTATTCATACAAACACACGAAAAAAAAAGATTTAGTGGATAGCGGAACCGCACCGTTGTTAGCAGGCACAACTATTTCGCTCCAAATAAAAAACACAATCGTGTATATTTTATGCACTAAATGCAGCGTATAATTTTTTTGACATCACTTTGTAGCTTTACATTAAGCAACACTGTCCCAATCATCTTTTCGCATTAGCAACCACATAGCTAGCTATGAGTATCTTTTGCTCTTCGGTAATACGTGCCTTAATTGCCATGCGGTTTACATGCCCTGGCCACTCTTGCGCAGTGTAAGCATCTACTGCTTTTAGCGAATGGCAGCTTCCACAATTTGCTTCGTAATTAGTTTTGCCCGAAGCCAAACTTGCTTCATCCGTTTTATAGGCAATGGCAGTTGACACAGTTGAAGTTTTTTTTGCGCAGCCAACTGCTGCAATCACGATAATTGATAAAAGATACTTCTTCATTTTATTATGTGTTCGATTTAAAAATAATAACTTATTCCTTTTCGCCAAGCAGGCTATCGGCATTAAACATAAAGGGCAACAAAGCTTTAACATTATTAAAAACAAAAATCTTATTGCTGCTGCCAATCATTATAAAACGTATATCGGTATGGTAACGATGTTCGTACTCTGCCATTACCTGCCTGCAATCGCCACAGGGACTAACCGGTGCCGGTATCGTATTTCCTTCAAGAAATGCGGTAACAGCAAGCGTTTTTATTTTACAATCCGGATAGTGGGCACCGCAATAAAAAACGGCTACACGTTCGGCACACAAACCGCTGGGATAAGCAGCGTTTTCCTGATTGCTACCTCTAACTATTTCACCATTTTCGAGCAGCGCAGCTGCACCAACATGAAAGTGTGAGTATGGAGCATACGCTGTTTTTGTTGCAGCTATCGCATTTTGCAGCACCATTTTGTCTTCAGGCAAAAGTTGATCAATGTGGTCATAAACTTCACACTCTGTTTTTATTTCGTGTTTTTGCATCCTGTTGGTTTTGGTACAATATTACACTTAGTAAGTACTGTATTGATTTCGTTAGTCAAATATAACCAGGGTTATTTTATTATAACCATGCTTAGGTATTTGCTTAGCGAAACTTTCACTTCTTCAAGTTGATGGTGTCGCACAAGCAAGTCTTCGAATGGCTCGCTATTCGTAAACGCATGCTGAATTTCGATTCCATTTTTGGCTAGCAACTGCATTACCTTTTTTATTTTCAAGGTATATATTGCACTTAATACAGCATGGCGTAACTGACGGTCTTCGGTTACCGTAAATATTCCACGTTGCTCCCATCCTTCGCTCAACGTATAGGGTGATGTTAACATTCCAATAGCCTTGATCCTGATGGGTTCAGGTGTATTTAAGGAAGTGATATGTTCCTGCGAAAATTTTTCTCCTTTTATTGCAATTTTCTCCAACAGATGAAATAGTTGCCATAGCTCCTTGTCCTCAAATTCTATTTCATCATTATTAATTTCGCTTATAATAAAATCAAGCAGGTTATAGGGTTGCGGATTTTCATTTTCATCTTCAAGCGTAATTTGATGGTCGCCAAAGTTTAGCATCAACCTTACTAATTCCTGTTCCTGAAAAATGGCACTGTCATCAACTACCATAGGTTGTTCAGGCATGGTAGGTGATAATTCAGGCATTGCTTCCTCTTCCGCATCACGGCTTCGTTTTAACGAAGCCTGCCGTCTGATTTTATTTAATTCAATGATGAGCACCTGCTCATCCATCTGCATTAAGGTAGCGCACTGCTTTGTGTACATGGAGCGAATAATGGCATCTGGTATTTTTGCAATACTCTGAACAATGTCCTTGATAAGCGCAGCTTTTTTTAATGGATCGTTACCGGCATCTTCCAACAACAACTCGGTTTTAAAAAGCATGAAGTCGCGCGTTTCCGTTTTAATAAACGTGCGCAAATCATTCGAATTAACTTTCTTACTGTAGCTATCCGGGTCGTCACCTTCGGGAAACAAAAGCACATGCACATTTAATCCTTGTTCCAAAATCATATCAATACCACGCAACGATGCTTTTATTCCCGCTGCATCACCATCATACAATACAGTAATGTTTTTGGTATAGCGGCTTATAAGTTTTATCTGATCTTCGGTTAGCGAAGTGCCGCTACTTGCTACCGCATTTTCAATACCCGCCTGATGGAGCGATATGACATCGGTATAGCCTTCACACAACAAGCACTCATCCATTGCTGTAATCATTTTTTTTGCCTGGAATATTCCATACAAACTCTTGCTCTTATAGTAAATATCAGTTTCGGGAGAGTTAACATACTTGGGCTGATTGGGTACATTCTTTAATATACGTGCACCAAAAGCAATCGTTCTTCCTGTAATATTTTGTATCGGAAAAATTACCCGACCTCTGAAACGATCATATTGCCTTTCATCTTTAATGATGGTAAGCCCTGAGCGTTCTAGCAAAGGCAGAGTATAACCGGCCTCCAGGGCATGCGATGTAAACGCATCCCAACGCTCTGTAGCAAAGCCTAATTGAAACTTCTTTATGGTATCGTTTGTAAATCCTCTTTCCTTAAAATACGACAATCCAATGGCAAGACCTTCTTCTGAATTTAGTAAGTCCTGAAAATAGCGGGTAGCAAATTCGTTTATTGTATAAAGCGACTCCTTTTCTTTATCAGCTAATTTATCTTTATCGGTTTGTTCTGTTTCTTCAATCTCGATATGATATTTACCGGCAAGGTATCGCAAGGCTTCGGCAAAGTTGTAGTGCTCATGCTCCATAACAAAATTTACCGAGTCACCGGCTTTGCCGCAACCAAAGCATTTGTATATTCCTTTGGCAACATTGACCGAAAAGCTGGGTGTTTTTTCATTATGAAAAGGACAAAGTCCCTGCAAGTTGCTTCCTCGTTTTCGCAATTGCACAAAGTCGCCAACTACATCATCTATGCGGGCAGTGTCTAATATTTTTTCTAACGAGGCTTTGGTAATCATACGCCTTGCAAAGTACTAAAAATAGTAAGTGGAAAAAAAATCAGATAATTCCTATGGGCAAACCTTTAAGTTATTTGGCAGTAAACTCCAGCTCCACAAGCCCTCCACTGGTTGAATTGCCTGCTATGTCAAGCACATTATCATCTATGTTGATAATGGTCCATACGATATTGAAACCAAAAGTAGTGTCTAAAGAACTTGATGTAAAACCTTCAATCTTTATGGTAGGATTTTCGGTTTTAGCATCGATGGTGTAAGTTGCATAATCGCGGGCATAGAAGGTATCGGTAGAAATATACTCTTCCTTGAGGCTGCCACCGGCAAAGGACCAATAGATGGGTTGCCCGGCAACACTCGTACCATAGTTAGAGGTGGCGGCCAAGGGGCGCCACGATTTTTCGAGGTAGCCTTTTATTTTATCTTCTGATAGAAGTGCTGCGTTATTCTCACAAGCGCTAATAATAATGATAACGCACATGGCTGCTGCTGCTTTGATTAGGTTGAATGTAATTTGATTTGATTTCATAAGTCTTAATGTTTAGGAGGTGTAGTTTTTATTTATACTAAAAGCATAATTATCATTCATGTCACAAAAATTGTACCTTATTAATTACGTGTAAAATTAAAGAATAATTTTATATCCTGTATCACCCTTAACACAATTACTCATGCAGGCGGTGTTTATGATTTATTTACAAATTAGCAGGTAATAGTTTTTTTTACCTTTTTGAATAAGCAGATATTTGTTATTCAAAAGATTCGGTGGCCCAATATGCATGGTAGCATCGCTTATCTTTTCTTTATTCAGGCTCACGCCACCACCTTGCAACATTTTTCTTGCTTCCCCTTTTGATGGAAATACCTGTGTATGCTCTGCCAATAATTCAATAACTCCGCAACCGTTTGAAATCAGGTTTTTATCAATTTCAAATTGAGGCACACCGTCCATTATTTCAAGTAGCATTTCTTCGTTCAATGCTTTTAATGATTCGGTTGGTGCTTTGCCAAATAATATTTCGCTTGCTTCCACTGCCTGCAAATATTCTTTTTCGCTGTGTACACGTATTGTTATTTCTTTTGCTAGCTCACGCTGCAACATTCGTGCAGCAGGGTTTTCGAGGTGATTAGTCTCCAAAGCTTCTATCTCTTCGCGTGTGCGAATGCTGAATATGCGTATGTAATTCTTCACATCCTCGTCCGCTGCATTTAACCAAAACTGATAGAATTTATATGCCGAAGTTTTGGCAGGGTCAAGCCAAATATTACCACTCTCTGTTTTTCCAAATTTGGTACCATCTGCTTTTTTTATTAGTGGTGTGGTTAGTGCGTAAGCGGCAGCACCTGATTTGCGCCTAAGTAATTCTGTACCGGTAACGATATTACCCCATTGATCGCTGCCTCCCATTTGTAGTTTGCAATTTTTGTGGTGGTATAAATGATAAAAATCAAATCCCTGTACCAATTGATAGCTGAATTCGGTAAATGACATACCAGAGTCGAGGCGCGATTTTACGCTGTCTTTGGCCAGCATATAATTGATGGTAATATGTTTGCCAACATCACGTATAAATTCTAAGAACGAAACGTTCTTAAACCAGTCATAATTATTTACAATCTCTGCAGCATTAGTGCCGCAATCAAAATCCAGAAATTTTTCGAGTTGTTTTTGCTGACACGTAAGGTTATGCAACAAAGTATTTTCATCTAATAAATTACGCTCAGCACTTTTTCCGCTTGGGTCGCCAACCATGCCGGTAGCACCACCTACCAAGGCAATGGGCTTATGGCCGCAACGCTGAAAGTGCAATAAGGTCATTATCTGTACCAGATTGCCAACGCCTAATGAGTCAGAAGTAGGGTCAAAACCAATATAACCACACGTCATCTCTTTATTCAACTGATCTTCGGTACCTGGCATTACATCATGCAACATATTGCGCCAGCGCAATTCCTCAACAAAATTTTTCATTCAAAAAAAATAAGAGTGCAAAAGTAGTTTTTTGGTTTATATCGGAATAGGAGTTTATGCATTAAGTGCTTTGCAAACTATTCTGCATAAAGTTTAGGCTTAAAGGAGAAGGAAATACTACCGGGTGTTACTTTACATAAAATGAGTAACTGGGAGTGAAAGGTGCACGCATTTTTAATTTTTTTTGTACACTTGTTTTCTCAGTGGGGCAGTAGCACAGTCCGGTAGTGTATCACGTTCGGGACGCGGGGCTCACTGGTTCGTATGCAGTCTGCCCGTCTTATTTATAAAAAAAATAATCCGGTAATTAAAACTTCAGACTTGCCTGCAAGTTGAAACTTCGCGGTGCTTGTGGGTTTGCAGGACGGTCAACATAAAAGGCATTGGTCAGATTTTTTACAACACCACCAACTTTCACTTTTTCATTTACATTGTAAATAATACGTGCATCAAAAATTATATCGTCTTGTGTGTGTTTGTCATTATACTGTTTTACTCCGGCAATAAATGCTTCAAAAGCAATGTCAATGTTTTGTACTCGCGAGTAATACTTCATAGTACCTCCAATGCGAATTCGTTTATATCCTGTTTCTAAATCAAACTTGGCAATATTTCGGTTTCGGTATTTAAGCACATTTATTTCGGCAGTACCGAGCGTGTCTATTTCCTTATCTGTATAACGTGGATCTACATAGGTGTAACCGGCCAGAATGCTTAGTGGAATTTTGCCTAGCATGCCATCGGCAAACCAGGTTATATCAATACCACTCAACTTGGTATTGCCAATGTTTTCGCTTCTGAATTGCAACTTCGGAGGAAACACCGGTGCAAATCCTTTAAAAGTAAATTCCATCATATCGCGATAACGCATTACAAAATAAGCAACATCTACATACCCCACTAACTTGCCCAGTTTATACCCTTGCTGTACTCCAACTTCATAACTATATCCGAATTCGGTAGTAAGGCTGTCATTAGAAATCACTTGCAGCGCACCAACATTAGTATTTACGTACCTTTCGGCCACCGAAGGAAATCGATAGCCTTGGCCAAACGAAGCACGTACATTGGTACCGTTAACAATGGCGTAATTAATGCCTGTGCGCAATACCGGCTTGTATTCTATTTGTATAGTGTCAGTTCGGTTATTTTCGAGGCGGCCTCCTAGCGATACATTCAGTTTTTTATATTTTAAATCGGTTTGGAGGTAAAAGGCATTGCTGCTGCCTGTATGTGCGCCATACAATTCACCTTTGACAAACGATGCTTGAGCATTTACTCCTGCGGTTACGGTAAGCATATCGGCAAACCGCTGTTGGTATTGGTATTCAAAAAAATTAATGTTAGAAAATGCTTGTTGATTGGTGTTGTTATAGTTGCGTGTATTAAAATTGCGAAAGCGCAATTTGTGTGTGCCAAACGTGTTGCTTACGTAAGTAGCAAATGGGTCGACTAATATGCGTTGCGTATTATATTCGCTTGATGTTCCCGTGTAAGGTGTTAATGCACCGGTGGTGTCGTCTGCCCAAATGAAAAAGTTAGTTCCTTGAGCTCGTTGGTAATTGGCATTAATGCCGATGCTTAAACCAGCAATTTTTTTAAACCGATATCGTAAATTGGTATTTGTTCTGAACCGTTGTTCATTATCGCCAATTCTGTATCCATCAGAATTGTAAACAAGGCCACCCCATACGAAATCAAATTGCCCAAATTTTTGACTATGCAAAAAATTAAAACCATTGGTTGCCTGCAAGTCTTCGTTGCCCCACCAACGCGACTCCATGAGTTGGGGCTTATCATACAAGCCTGAAAAGAAATTAATTTTAGTTTGAGGCACATCTTTGGGATAAGCGGTGCGTATATTAATAATTCCATTCAATGCACTGCTTCCAAACAATGCACTACTTGCACCTTTAATTACTTCTATTTGTTCCAAATTTTCTACCGGAAGAAAACTCCATTTTACATCGCTTGCGTCAGCTGTTAACATGGGAAGGTCATCAACGAGCAATAACACACGACTGCCAGCACCATAACTAAAGCCGCTGCCACCGCGTATATTTGCTTGTCCATCAACCATGGTTACCCCCGGAATTTGTTCAAGCGCTTTGTCCATGTTTACATGATTGTTGTTTTCTAATAAACGAGGCTTAAGCACATTCATTGAAACCACTACATCGCTAAGCCGTTGTTCAAATTTACTGGCGCTAACTACCACCGTACCAATGTCTGTACCCGAGGGTTTAAGCCTAATATCTAAAAACACCGGAGCGTTTTTATTTGCATCAACAACTTGAGTATAGGATTCATAACCTAATAATCTGAATTCCAGCTTCTGCTTTCCTTCGGGAGTTATTAATTTAAAAATTCCACTTGCGTTTGTACTTACCCCGGAAGTATCATTAAGCACAACGCTTACTCCTGCAAGCTTTTCTTTGGTGGTTTGGTCAAGAACATTTCCAGTAATAATTACCTGTTGTGCAAATATCACTGTAAACGGAGCCAATAAAAATGTTGCTAGAATGACATATAAAGCATGTTTAAATTTGATAAGCCAATATTGTCTCATATAAAATTGATAAGGATATTGTTTGGACAATATTACACAATTATTAATTCGAGAGACACAAAAAAAATATCAAAGCGTCCTATGCATCTTCAACTTAATCTGTATACTTGCCCATAATAGTTTTTCAAATGCATGCAGGTCAAAAATATTCGTTTCGCGAGGTACTCTTTTGGACACGTAGAGATCTACTAAGGCTCTTGTTGATTTCAAGCATACCAGTAATAGCTTATCAGGTTATGGGATGGAAGTGGCTTGCACTACCTTGGTTGCCCATTGCTTTATTAGGCACTGCGGTAGCTTTTGTTGTTGGATTTAAAAACAATGCCTCATACGATAGGTTGTGGGAAGCTCGCAGAATATGGGGAAGCATTATCAATGTGAGTCGCAGTTGGGGCATCATGGTAAAGGATTTTATTAGCAATCGTTATGCACTGATGCCATTAACAGAAGATGCTATGCAGTTGGAGAAACATAAATTGATACGATTACATCTGGCATGGCTTACAGCCTTGCGCTATCAGTTACGCGAAGCACGCGTTTGGGAAGGGATTTATAAAAAACATAATGCTGAGTATAAAGACAAGTGGTTTAAAGTAGAAGAACATAATAGCAAAATAGAAGATGCGCTGGCGGCTTATTTATCTGCTGACGATTTAAATGTTGTACTTACAAAAACCAACATAGCAGCACAATTGCTTGCTATGCAATCTGACAACTTAAAGAAATTGCAAGAAGATGGATTGATAGACGATTTTCGTCATATGGAAATGCAAAAATTGTTGGTAGAATTATATAATCATCAAGGTGGTAGCGAGCGAATTAAAAACTTCCCTTACCCGCGGCAGTATGCAACAATCAATGCATATTTCATTCATATTTTTGTGGTGCTTGTACCCTTTGGAATGCTAAACGAGTTTGAAAAACTTGGCGACTGTATGGTATGGCTTTCGATACCTTTTAGCACGCTTTCTGCATGGATATTTACAACACTCGAAAAGATTGGCGAGGCCTCAGAAAGTCCATTTGAGGGCAGTGCCAATGATGTGCCGTTAACAGCTATGTGCCGCACTATAGAAATTGATTTAAAAGAGATGCATCATATGCCTGATATTCCAAAACCACTGAAACCTGAAAATAATATACTCGTATAAATAAATTATTAATGTTGAAAATAAAAAGCGTTTTCAAAAACAACGAAAAGTGGGTTAAGGAAAAACCTGATCTTGATAAAAATTATTTTAAGAAATTATCAAAAGGGCAAACCCCCCAAGTACTGTATATAGGATGTAGCGATAGCCGAGTGACTGCCGAAGAACTGATGGGTGCCAAATCGGGAGAAGTATTTACTCATCGTAACATTGCCAACATGGTTGTAAGCATTGATCTTAATGCAATGTCTGTAATAAATTATGCCATCAGACATTTGAAGGTGAAGCATGTTGTTGTGTGCGGCCATTATGGTTGTGGAGGAGTAAACGCAGCAATGCAATCTGCCGATTTGGGAATATTAAACCCATGGTTGCGCAACATTCGCGATGTGTATCGCACTCACATGGAAGAATTGGATGCAATTACTGACCTTGACCTGCGATATAACCGTTTGATAGAATTGAATGTGCAAGAGCAATGTGTTAATCTTATTAATACCGAAGTCGTACAAGAAGCCTATAAAGAGCGCGGCCTGCAAGTGCATGGGAGGGTATTTGATGTACGCAATGGCAAGTTGATTAATCTGAAAATTCATTTCCCCGAAATACTCCAGTACAAAAAAAAAATTTACAAATTGGATTAGGCAACACTATTGTTGCAAAATACTGCAGCCCATGAGCATTCCTGCAAGTGACGACTTACTTTTTAAAATTTCGGCAACGCTAATACCGGGTGTTGGAAACATGCTTGCCAAGTCACTAGTAAGTTACTGTGGTGGATTCAAAGAAATATTTCTTGAAAAAAAATCGAGCCTCGAAAAAATTCCGGGTGTAGGCAGTGTAACAGCCGAAAAAATTTTGAAGTTCAACGATTTTAAGCGAGCCGAAGAGGAAATAAAATTTATAGATAAGTATCAAATTGCAGCATACAGTTACCTTGATAAGGAATACCCAGAGCGATTGCGCAATTGCCTTGACTCTCCTGTTATGCTTTATTTTAAGGGGCAAGCAGATCTAAACACACCACGAAACATAGCCATAGTAGGCACTCGAAAAGCTACCCCCTATGGCCGCACCATAACCGAACAGTTGGTTGCCGATTTGTCAGCATATAATGTTACCGTTACAAGCGGAATGGCTTATGGTATTGACATAGCTGCGCACAAGCAAGCAGTAAAATCTAACGTTGCCACCATAGCGGTGCTTGGTCATGGCCTCGATCGTATATATCCAGCCACGCACCATGCTACAGCCGAAAAAATGTTGCACCATGGCGGATTACTTAGCGAATACTTAAGTCAAACAAATCCTGACCGCGAAAATTTTCCTACCCGTAATCGAATTATTGCTGGCATGACCGATTGTATTATTGTTGTAGAAGCTGCCAAAAGCGGAGGCGCATTAATAACTGCCGAAATAGCTATTTCCTATAACCGCGATATTTTTGCCATCCCCGGTCGTGTAGAAGATGAACATTCGCAAGGTTGCAATCAATTAATTAAAGCAAACAAGGCAATGCTCATTGAGAATGCTGAAGATATTGCGAATGCATTGGGTTGGAATGACAAAAAAATCCCTGAAAAGAAAAGCTTTCAAGCCAAGCTTTTTATAGAATTGAAACCGGATGAAAAAACAGTGTTTAATTATATAATAAATAATGACGAGTGCAGCATTGATGCATTATGCCTGGGCTGTGAACTTACCATGAGTCGCACATCCGCTGCTTTGCTCGGCCTCGAGTTTGCTAGCCTCATCAAATCGTTGCCCGGTAAAAGGTATAAATGCCTTTAATTTTTTCTAAAGCTAATGATGGTACTTACTGTTATTAATAATGCTTAGCGCCCTATAAATTTGTTCGCTTAACACTAGGCGGGCAAGTTGATGGGGAAGCGTAAATGTTGAAAGGCTTAAAAGTTCATTGGCTTTTTGCTTCAACTCTTGATCTACGCCATAGGCTCCGCCAATCAGAAAACAAACCTTACTACTTCTGTTGGCGAGCGATTGTATTTGTTGGGCAAATTTTTCAGAAGTGTATGATTTGCCTTTATCATCAAGAATAATTAAATATTCATCTCTTGCTATTTGACGTTCAAATGCTGCTGCCTCCTCTTTAACTACCAAGGCTGAAATGGGGGTATCTTTCTGAATATCAATATTTTTAGTTTCAATCTTATATTTCATAAGCCTGATTCTATTTAAGTAATCATCGATAGAATCCGCATATGTTTTTTCAGATTTTCGAGCTGCATAGATTATTTTTATTTGCATTGCCAATAACAATTAATATTTTTGCCAAAGGTTTGAATAATTTTAGAATTTAAACTAACCAAGAACTCCACCTCAGATAGTATCTAATCAGCTTTTTTTGCCATTAACTATACCAAATTTATGTTTGGCTTAATATTTGAATGAAATCGAAGATGAAATTTTTGAAAACCATATTTCTTTGTCTGTTACTATTTTCGGTTTCTATATCGGCTGTTAAAGCAGATGTGTATTCGGATATAGCAGAGGCAATACGCAATGGGGATGCTAAAGAGATAGCAAAATTTTTTGAAAATAATGTAAATCTCACCATTCTTGGTCAGGAAGATATTTATTCAAAAGCTCAGGCTGAACAATTATTAAATAATTTCTTCAATAAAAACACTCCTCGCACTTTCACCCTGGTTCATCAGGGAGGGCCCGAGTCGGCTGGTAAATTTGTAATCGGAAATTTGGTAACATCAGATGGAAAAAAATATCGTGTCACTATACATGTAAAGAAAATGGCAGGCGAAGAAGTGTTGCAAGAGCTACGAATCGAAACCGAGTAAAACCATAGCAAAGCATAATTGAAGCCGGATGAAAATCATCCGGTTTTTTTGTGCCCAATAAAAAAGAAGATATTTACAAAAATTTTTTTTCAATGTTTCCATTAAACGAGTTTATAAGTGCCGCTTTGCACGAAGATGTGCAAAGTGGTGACCACACATCGCTGGCATGCATAGATGCCAGGGACGCAGATACTGCAGTGCTTAAAATAAAGGACAACGGCATTATTGCTGGGGTTGAACTTGCCGAAGCGATATTTAAATTCGTAAATCCAGAATTGCAATTTATTAGAGGTTTAAAAGATGGGACCTCAGTAAGTAAAGGTATGGAAGCATTTACGGTACAAGGAAGTACACGCGATTTACTTACCACTGAGCGGCTTGTGCTTAACTGCATGCAGCGCATGAGTGGTATTGCAACACTAACCAGTCAGTTTGTGCAAGCGGTGGCTGGTACTCAGGCCAAAATTTTGGATACCCGTAAGACGACTCCCTTATTCCGCTTTTTCGAAAAATGGGCAGTGCTAATAGGTGGCGGGCAAAATCACCGCTTTGGTTTGTTTGATATGATTTTAATTAAAGACAATCATATTGATGGCTGTGGTGGCATTGTATCGGCTATTAATAATGCCAATGCATACCTTAGGCAAAATAATCTATCCTTAAAAATTGAAATAGAAGCACGTACGTTAGAAGATATTGAATTGATTTGTAAGATAGGTAATGTGCAGCGCATTTTGATTGACAACTTTACTCCCGAAGCAATGCATAAGGCTGTAAAGCTGATTGATAAAAAATTTGAAACCGAAGCAAGTGGAGGCATCACACTTGACACCGTGCGCAGTTATGCCGAAACCGGAGTTGATTACATTAGCACAGGTGCGCTTACACACAGCTACCGCAGCCTCGATTTAAGTTTTAAAATTCAAAAATAATAAAATCGTATGACCGGAATTTTTAGCCGATGGTTTGATGGAATGCCGATAGTAGAAGTGGCTAAGTTTTTCATTAAAGGACTGCGAAAGGGCGATATCAATATGCGTGCTTCGGCATTGTCATTCAGTTTTTTTCTTGCACTGTTTCCAAGTGTGCTTTTCTTGTTTACACTTATTCCGTATATACCTATCGATAATTTTCAAAATGAATTATTGAAATTATTAAAAACCGTAATACCTGAACAGGCTTACATCGCTGTGCGCGAAACCATAGAAGATATTGTTGGAATAAAACGAGGTGGTGTGCTTTCCATCGGATTTATCATGGCATTATACTTTGCTACCAACGGTACCAAAGCTATGATGATGGGATTTAATAAATCGTATCACGGATCGGTAAAGCAGTCGGCATGGATGATGCAATGGCGCGCAACTTACATCACCATAATTTTGGCGGTAATGGTCATTACGGCCATTGGTTTATTGGTTGGTCACTCGTTTATTGTAAGATACATTTACAAACAACAGTTTGTAAACAAAGCATTATACCTGCTGCTGGTTGATAGTGGCAAGTGGATTATCATGTTGCTGCTATGTTTTTTTTCTATATCATGTTTATATTACCTGGGGCCATCGCGCAAACGCAAATTTCGTTTTATAAGTGCAGGCAGCTCTTTGGCCACCATCTTAATTATTCTTACCTCCATTGTGTTTAATTATGTAGTAAGCAATTTTACCAATTACAATAAAGTGTATGGCTCTATTGGTACATTAATTATCATGATGCTTTACATCCGGTTCAATTGCCTGCAGCTGTTGATAGGATTTGAACTGAACGCATCCATTGACAATGCAAAAGAGCGGGCAGATATCACCAAAGAAAAAAACAACAAAGCGGATATGGTCAAAGTGAGGGTTTAGGGGTTGATGAAACGGAAATTCGTTATATTAATTGCATGAAAATTATTAACTAAAAAAAACCACTGTGCTTTCACACAATGGTTTTGGCAGATTAAACTACTATTACAACAATTACTTCTTCATCATTTTTTTGCTATCGATTACTTTACCATCAGCAAAAAGTGTGTAGGTGTAAATGCCACTGCTAAGGGATTTATTTACATGATGGCGTAGTCAGAGACTACGCCAAACTGGGTATCATAGCGCACGAGTGAGCAGCGCCTATTGCCAATTGAACACTCGCGCGAGATTGGGTTCCAAATTAAAAAACCACTTATTTACTTGTATAACCGGTTTTCAACATATACCATAAAACAAATCAAGAAGTAGAAATTGAAGCAACTTCAATTTTTCAAACAAACTAAATACCTTTTCGCATGCCATCAACTCCAAATTTACATCAGTTGCTGGTTTTTATAACATGCCATATACTCTGCCGGCTATTTGAAATTTTGTTTAATCATCTTTGCAAATTTCAGCTTTTTTACAATCAGCCATTCCATAGTTTACAATTTTATTGACGAAATATTTTTTTTTAATAGATATCAATTTACATTCGCAACTAATTCCACTAATTAATTTTTTAAAATTTATGATGAAACACATTTTTAGCTGCAGGAAGCTATTATTCCTGGTGCTCATGACAGCAATTACATTAAATGTTTTTGCGCAAAATCAGAAACGTAACCGCATTAGTGCACTAGTTCAGAATGCACTTCTTAAAAATCCTCAGGTTGAGCAGGTTAATCTGTTTGCACCTGTTGCACATCCTATGGTACTGGAGCGCGCCAAAGATGCACAAGCACTAGCGGTAAACATGACCGCTTTACAAAAGGCAGTTAGCACAGCAAGTGAAATGATTCAACTGAACATTCCTTACAATGGAACGCAGGTATCGTTGTTAATGTACAAAGCTGATTTGGGTGATTTTATTGTAACTACCAAAGATGCTTCAGGTGAGCATGCTGCTGCATATAATCATGGAATACATTACCGTGGTATTGTTTTGGGTAATTCCAATTCTATTGCTACTGCTTCTTTGTTTGCTAACGAATTGATGATTGTGTTTAGTGACGAAAGCGGAAATCATAACCTTGGTCGCTTAGAAGATGGAAGTGGCTATTATGTGGTGTATAATGAAATGAAATTTAATGGAAAAAATCCATTTGAGTGCTTTATGGATGATCGTTCTGATGAAAACGAGCCCATTGCACCTATCGAAAAATATGGCAACACCATGATGTTGGATTGCAAAACTGTAAAGTGTTATTACGAAGCTGACTTTGCTATGTATAATGCTTTTGGCAGTAATGTGACTACTACTTCTAATTATGTGACTTCTATTTTTAATGAGAAAGCTACCCTTTATGCCAATGACAATATTCCTATCGAAATTTCGCAAATTGTAGTATGGACTGTAACCGATCCTTACGCTACATTTACAAGTACTTCTACCGCTAATCAGGCATTTATAACTCAAACCGGCAGTACTTTTAACGGTGATATTGCTAACTTGCTAACCACACGTAACCTTGGGGGCGGCATTGCACAAGGCTTTAGCGGCCTTTGCAACAAGCAGCAGGCACATTGTACTTCCATGATATATACAACCTATTCTAACTTCCCTACCTATAGCTGGACCATAATGGTTATCACGCATGAGATGGGGCATTTAATGGGATCGCGCCATACACATGCTTGTGTGTGGAATGGAAATAATACAGCAATTGATGGTTGCAGCGGTAGTACTGAGGGAGGTTGCCCTTTGCCCGGAAATCCATCAGGTGGAGGTACCATTATGAGTTATTGTCATTTTAATGTTGGTATCAATTTTAATTTGGGTTTTGGCCCTCAACCAGGAGGATTATTATTAAACAACTTTAATAATGCAACCTGCCTAACAGGTTCTACTGCAGGCACCCCTACCGGATTAAATACAAGTGGCATTACTGCAAATGCTGCAAACCTTAACTGGAATGCAGTAAATGGCGCTACTCAATATGCTGTTGAGTATAAAACATCATCTGCTCCATTCTTTGCTCCATTAGGAACCTATACATCGAATACTGCACCACTAAACGGACTAACAGCAAACACCAGTTACGATTGGCGTGTAAATGCTGACTGCTCACCTTTTTCTAATCCTATTTCATTTACCACAAGTGCATTAGCAGGTTGCGATACTGCAGTAGGTATGTATGTTACCAATCTTACTTCAACATCAGCCAAAGTAAATTGGAGCGCCTATTCAGCAGCAGTTAAGTATAGAATACGCTATCGTGCTTCAGGTACTACTACTTGGACAGTTAAGCTAACTAATAATGCTTTTTATGTAATTACAGGCTTATCACCACTAACTACGTACCAGTATCAGGTTGGAGTTAGGTGCGGACCTACATGGAAAAAATATTCCAAGACCAAAACATTTAAAACACTTTCTAATGTGCCCCCAACCAATTACTGTGCTTCAAATGGCAGTAACCAAGCGTATGAATATATTGATAATGTAACAATCGGTGCCATAAATAATACGAGTGGCAACAATGCCGGATATGGTGATTATACAAATCTTAGTACTGCTGTAAATAGTAATAGTACGTATGCTATAAGTGTTGGCCTGTTTAAAGCCTCTACTACAGATATAGAATATGTAAGTGCATGGATTGATTATAACCGAGATGGCGATTTTGATGATGCGGGAGAACTAGCTTATTCTGCCAATGGAACACAGAATGTATTTACCGGAAATATCCTAACCCCTGCATTAGCTAATTTTGGTCAAACACGCATGCGTGTGTCCATGCAATTCTCTTCGGCACCTCCTACTTGCGGAACATTTACCTATGGTGAGGTTGAAGATTATATTATTGATTTGCAAAGCCCGGCACCACGCTTACTTGCCGAGTCAGATGTAGAGAACGATATGCCTTTAATCAGCGTTGTTCCTAATCCAGCCAACGACATCATTCAACTTATAAGTGATGTAGAGTATGATGCATTACAAATTCAAATACTTGATATTCGTGGTAAAGTAGTGCTTTCTCAAACGGTATCAACAGCAAGCAACTTCATCAACATTGCATCACTTGCACAAGGTATTTATGTTGTTAAAATTTCGGAGTTGGAAGGCGAAAACCAAATATTGAAATTTGTTAAGCAATAATTAATTCGATTTAATATTGAGAGCCTCTCCATAGGGAGAGGCTTTTTTTATAGTATTCCCTTGAACGATAATTTCATAGCAATTGTTAACTTAGCCGAATGAGCATTTTGCTTTTCAATCCCCGAAGTAATAACTACAAACCACGAATACCTAATTCGGTATTGCAGGTAGCTGCAAGTATTGATGCTAAATACGATTGGGTAATTGTAGATGGTAATCTGGAGCAAAATCCAATCGAAAAAATAGAAAAGCTTATTGTTGAAAGACGAATAAAGTATTGCGGATTTACAGTTATGCCGGGCCCACAACTAAAGCAAGCTATACCTTTTGCAAAGCAGTTAAAAGAAAAATTTCCTAACCTGAAAATGATATGGGGAGGATATTTTCCAAGTAACCATGCAAATGTAGTGTTACAAAGTGGTTATGTTGATTTTATAGTAAATGGCATGGCAGATGTTGCTTTTCCACAACTCATCCATGCACTCGAAAAGGGGGATTCAATAGCTACCGTTCCGAATCTTATTTATTTGGAGCATGAAGAAATTACGACAAACCCTAAAGATGGCATTTATGAATTAGATACATTGTCACCCTTACCATATACCAAGTTAAATGAACTGTATCCGTTTCAAAAGTATTTGGGTAAAACCTACCTGGGTACAAAAACCATTGCCTATCACAGCAGCTTTGGATGCCCGTTTACATGCAGCTTTTGTGCAGTTGTGCCAATATATAATGCGCGATGGAAGGGGAAATCGGCAAAGCTGATTTATCAGGATATAAAATTTTTAAAAGACCATTTTGGTGGAAATGCCATTGAGTTTCACGACAACAATTTTTTTGTGAGTGAAAAAAGAACAACCGAATTTGCGAATCTAATAATGCATGATAATATGACCTGGTGGGGCGAAGGGCGCATAGATACCATTGATAAATACAGTGACCACAGCCTCGAAACCATACGTAAATCAGGATGTAAAATGATATTTTTTGGTGCCGAAACGGGAAATGACAAACTGCTTAAAATGATGGATAAAGGAGGCACACAAACTGCCGAACAGATTCGAAGATTTGCCAATCGTATGCACCAGTTTGATATCATTCCTGAGTATTCATTTGTGCTCGGCATGCCAGCACCTACTCAAGAACTTGTATGGGAGCAAATAAGAAGCGACATTGATTTTATAAAACAGATAAAGGATACAAATCCGGATGCTGAGATAATTATATATGTGTATAGCCCGGTGCCTCAAGAAGGAAGCGAATTATACAAGAGTGCAAAGACCGAAGGATTTAAATTTCCAACAACTCTAGAAGAGTGGATAAGCCCATCATGGGAAAATTTTGACTTGCGAAAGAACCCGCTCACCCCCTGGCTTACACCTGAAATGATTGCTTACATAAAAAATTTTGAAACAGTTTTGAATGGCTACTTCCCCACGGTAAGTGATTACAAGTTGAAATCGTGGCAACGCAATTTGCTCAAGACAAGCGCCATGTGGCGTTACAAGTCGAGTAGTTATGCTTTTCCTTATGAAATAAAAACCTTGAACAAATTATTTAAATACCGGCAACCTGAAATTGAAGGGTTTTAATTCTTTCATTAATATTGTAAGATAAATAGCTATTGAATTTTTTTATATGGAAAATGAAAACAAAAGTATTCTGCATGCATTACTAAATCACTGGAAAGTTGTTGCAATTGCAACATTTATTGGAGGTGTTGTATCCTTTGTGTTAGTGTCGCCATGGTTACTTAAACCTTTATACAAATCTGAAACAATTATCTATCCACCGGCAACTAATAATGTTAAATATTTTATTGATCGCGATCCTCGCTTTGGTTCAGACAAAGAAATTGAAGAGCAAATACAGATATTAAATTCAAATATTTTGCGTGATACCATCATCCTGAAATATGATCTTATTAAACATTATGAAATTGACACAACCAATAAGTCTTGGAAATACACGCTCCTCAAGCAGTACGTTAGCAACATAAAGATCGAGCGCAACAGACACAATGCCATCGTAATTACCGTATTTGATACCGACCCGGAAACGGCCGCAAGTATTGCCAATGACATGGTACAAATTGGAGACATTGTTAAAAACAAGATAATTAAAAGTAACCTTCGAAATTTATATGTATCGATTGAAAGACAATTTAACGAGCAAGTAAACAGGCTCGATAGCCATGCAGTTTATATCAATGCCTTTGCAAAAGTGCAATTGATAAAATTTTCGAAGCAAATCCAATGAACGAGGACCTGGGAGCTGTAAAAATGCATATAAACAACTTACTTAATTCTGGTATTTATTCATCGGATATGCTTGTCACTAGCTTATTACAAGACTACCTTATAAAGTTGCAGCGGTTAGATGTAATACAACAAAATTATAATCAAGCGCTAAGTATAATGAGTAGCGATATTCCGGCCTGCTATCAAATAACGTCAGCCGAACCGGTATATAAAAAGGCATTTCCACCTCGAACGTTGATTGCATTGGCAGGTGCTTTTTTAGGCTTTTTGCTAATGTGGTTTTATTATTTAGTTAAAGAAAAATATTTCCGTTTAATCTAAAGTGATGCTTTCGGGACAATTAGTAATAGATAAAAAAGCAGGATTATTGCTAGTTGCTTATTCACTAGTTGCAATTGCTGTTGGATTTTTTGTGCCGGCATATTTCCTTTTTTTTCTTTTAATGTCGGTGGCTATACTAAGTGCTATTATTATAAGCCAAAGCAATTTTGTAGCGGTCAGTATGGTTACCATTGCATCATTGTTTTTCAGCATAAACTTTCCAATTCCCGGCACCGAAGCTTCTATACGCCTGCCGTCTGAGCCTCTCCTTATTGTTTCTGCTTTGGCGTTTTTAATCCGAATGGTACGAACCCCTGTTTCAAAAATAAAGCTTGATAAGGCAGACAAGTTGATTATCCTGCTTATGTTTTTTCTTGCTTGCACCATTCCATTTTCTTCTAATGTTATTATATCGGTTAAAGCTTATATTATAAAGGCCATCTATGTTCTTAATTTTTATTTTTTATCCAAGTATTTGTTGCGGCAGTATCCACGCCTTTGCACTTATTGGATGTATATTTTACTCGCTGCATCTGTTATCTGCATACCATATTTTATTTATCTGCATGCTGCTTACGATTTCAATAAGGATGCCGCAGGCACCGTAGTCAAACCATTTTTTAACGACCATACATTATACAGTTGTTTTCTGGCATTTCTCGTTCCTTTTACGTTGACTAAAATTTTTAATCCGACCAGGAGTCTGCTTCCAACCTTGTTCTTTATTTTTTCTGCTATTGTTTTAATAGTCGGGATTTATTTTTCCTCGTGCCGTGCTACATGGCTTGGCTTGCTTGCCGGTGCAGCCCTTTGGCTTGCTATGTATCTTAGAATAGGCAAGAAGTTAGGCGTTGTCATTTTGTTAACCATTGCTGTATATGCTGCTTTTAAGTTTGATGAATTGATGGTAAGCGGCATACGCAATCGGTTTGATTCAAGCGCCCGTACAGCTGATATTGAAGTGCAATTAAAATCGGTTGCGAATTTAAACAATGACAATAGCAACCTGGAACGCATAAACCGCTGGAGCTGTGCATTGCGCATGGTAGCGCAAAGGCCGCTATATGGTTACGGACTTGGTAATTATCAGTTTGCTTATATTCCTTTCCAGCTCAAAAGTGAAATGACGCCTATTAGTATTACTTCGCCTTATAACATTGTGGAAGGTCGGGGTGGTACAGCACACAACGAATGGTTACTTATTCTTTCAGAAGCTGGAATTGTGCCATTCATAATTTTGATCTTGTTTATTTATACCGTTTTAAGATTTCACAACGTTAAGCTGGCCAACATGACGGCTAGCTATAAGGCAGCTTTTTTTGGAGCCGTTATTTTTTTGGTGCACACGCTTTTTAATAACTTTCTTGATACAGATAAGGTGGCATTTTTATTTTACACATCGCTCGTTTTATTAACCCTTCCTCTAGCACAGCATGAACGTAATGCTACTAAATAACAAAGCTATACGCTATGCGATTTTATTAGTGCTCATGGCATTTCATTTTTGGTTTGGTATGAGCAAGGGATGGAATAAAGCAAATACAGATTTTACAAATTACCATGTGTCGGCACAGTTATTAATGGAAGGTAAAATTGATAGCTGCTACAACGATGTCTATTTCCAGCAAAAAGTTACGGAATATGCTGTTGGTGCCCGTGGACAGTTTTCCTTATACCCACCTTTTTGCGCTGTCATAGCGATTCCGCTTTCTGGCTTTTCCATAATGCAAGCCAAACGAGTGTGGCTATGCTTTAGCTTAGGTTGTTTTCTATTGTTGGTAATTGTGTTTGCTAGAGTTGCTCACTTATCCTTACTTTCTTCTGCTATTAGTATCTGCTTTTTTGGCTTTAGCCTTACCAATGATTTATTTCTGGGTCAGATATACCTTTTCATTGCCTTGATAATAACTACAGCTATCTATTGTGTTAAGAAAAACAAGATAATGTTTGCAGCTTTAGCTGCAACAGTTGCATCATTAAAGTTAGTGACAATTGCATGGCTCGCACTTATCTTAAATAAACAATATCGCAAGCATGCACTATTGCTTTGCTTAGGGGTACTTATTTTCAATGGTTTGCTTATAGGATACGCAGGAGTGTCGTGTTACTTAAACTATTTCTATACGCGGCTGATGCCTTATTTGGGCGGGCAGGTGTTTAACGAAATTCCTTACGATTATGCTTATCAATCGTTTCATTCGTTACTTGCCAATGTTTTATTAAAGGACGCATTGCTAAATCCTTTTCCGGTATTTGAATCGCCCAAATTGTATTGGCTACTTATTACAGCATTAAAAATATTAAGCATCGGATTTATTGGTTTCGTATTATTGCTTTTTAAGAAAAATAAAATTCAGGTGGATGCATTTCTTGCTTTATTGGTTTTAGTAATTATTGCCTTTGAACCGGGCAGTGCATCATATCATTTATTGCTAAGTATTCCTGCTTTAGCATTATGTATGAAAAAATATGAATTTGTTATTCGGAAAAAAATCATCATGATTTTTTTGGTACTGTTAACGGGCTTGTTACCTGCAATTATTGATAAGTACATTGCCGTGCAATTTAATTTCCTGTTGCTGCATTATAGTCGTCTAATTATGGCTACTGCAATGTTCAGTTCTATGTTTTATATCTTAGCCATAAAAAGTCAAAATGCGTATACAAGTAAAACGGCTTAAGTTTTTTGTAATGCTCATGTTGATGGCTGCAATTTTTGTTGCCTTTTTATCAATGGAAAACGAAACCAGCATTCGGATAAAATGGAATAAAGCGTATGCTTCTGAAACGGAAGAAGAAGTAATAACCGGAATGCTGTGGTCGTTATCTTTACTAGGTGCAGAATTGCCGGAGGGCTGCATTCCACAAGTGTTTCATAAAAAGGGAGCATATGAGTTTGACCTTCACCTGCATAAGGCAGGTTTTAATACTCAAGCATTGCAGGCATTACAGGTAATTTGCGATACCATCCAAAATAGCAATACATATCAAATTGAAAAGGCTGTTGATATAGGCCGCTTTTTATTGCTTACCATTCATAGTGCACATCATTACTATCAAATAACTGGCGCGCCTGCTACCTATGAAGAGTTCAATAGGCGGCACCCCACACATACTTCTAAGCGGTTTGTTATATTAGCTTCAGGGGTTAGTAAACGAGCTCGCATTGTTAACTTTAACATCGACTCCAACCCTTTAAATATGGCCATGGCAGCATGGCAATTGGAAGATACTTTTTATAATCCGGGTTCAAAACCGGTAGAGTATGAGTGTGTAGACATTATGTCAAACTCGCAACTTAGATTTATGACTTATGACCATGATGGAGATTTGCAAACCGCCTCGGACAGTTTATATACCAATGCCGGTAAGCCCGGAAAATGTATGTGGTGCCACGAAAGTCATTTTCAACATTTGTTTTATCCAACACCGGAGGTTAGCGGGTTTATCAGTACAAAGCAGTTTCAGCAGTATATGGATAGCGCCAATAGCCACTTACATAGTTACCGTGACAAACTGAAAACCGAAATAAAATTCAAGAATAAGCAAGATCATACTCTGCATGAATTGCTCTATATTAGTTTTATGGAACCATCGCTGATGCGCGTTTCGCATGAGGTCAATCAATCAACAAGCAGCACTGCTATGCGCAAACTTAATAAAACTGACAAGCATGTTTATGAAGAGTTTCCGTTCCTTGGCGAGTTATTTTACAGGTCTTTTATTGACTCTTGTTTTCATAAAGATAATATTCGTGTTCCCGAATCGGTAAGAGAAAAATCTGGCTTTGAGCCTAATTACCTTCTAAAATAATTTATACCCATAACATTTATCCATACTTTTGTTTGATGCAACAGCTGCATGTATTATTAATTACCCCATGGTATCCCAATGTTACTAATGTACAATTGGGTACATTTATACAGGACTATGCACTTGCTATTTCAATGTACCATAAAGTGTCGGCAATATCTTGCATACCCAATGCAGGTTTAAAAAGCGTTATGCCATTGAGGAAGCGGGTAGTGGAAATCTGAAGGAATTTGTTTTATACTTTAAGCCCTTTAGATTTAAATTATTAAATCGGTTTTTCCATTTTTTTAACTACTATAAATTAGCCAGACTGGCTTGCCACAAAAGTGGCAAGCCGGAAATAGTGCATCTGCAAGTTATGTATCGCATGGTTATTATCGCATGGTTTTTCAAGTTTATTTATCGTGCTCCTTTAGTTATAACCGAACACTGGCATGGGTTTTTAGATGGGACTTTCGAAAAAGAAAGTGCATTGTTAAGACAAAGTGTAAAAGCAGTTTTAGCACAGGCAGCCATGGTAACTACCGTTTCGTTACAACTCAAAAATGCTTTGGTTAAATTTGTGGATGATAAAAAAGTACGAATAGTACCCAATGTATGCAACACCGGTTTAGTCAGGGATAATTTATTTTCGAAAGCGGTTAATGCACTTATTGTAGCTGATTTGGATGACAGGATAAAGAATATAAGCGGTGTAATAGAAGTGGTTAACAAGCTTTACAATTCAGGACTAAATAAGGGCTTTTGCCTTACTATATTAGGAAATGGCAAGGACAAGGAAATGCTTGAAAACAAGGCAACTCAATTGAGCAAATCAGAGATTATTCGTTTCGTTGGGATGCAAACACATGAGACAACACTTGATTATATTGCTTCCTGCGATTTTCTTATTGTAAATTCAATGGTAGAAACGTTTAGCCTGGTCACCTTAGAGGCCATTCTTAGTGGGATCCCTGTAATAGCTACCCGATGCGGGGGCCCCGAGCAATTTGTAAATAATAAAAACGGAATGTTAATTGAAGCAAATAACCCTGAACAATTGGAAAGTGCCTTAATTACAATGATAAACTCGTATAAAAATTATACGAAAGAAGAGGTAAGAGCAAGTGTTAATAACATCTACTCTCCAGTAGCTATAGGAAAAGAATTTGACCGCATTTATCGATCTTAAATTTGCCTTTTTTACCCAATTTTATTGGTTTTTACAAATAAATGGAGAATTTAATTAAGTATTTGTACAGTATAATATTTATTCACATTTTTACGCTACTTAAAAACACATCATCATGAAGAAAATAATTTTATTAAAGACAATGTTTTGTATGTCGTTTTTGACAATGCAACTACAGGCTCAATTGCCAACTGTGCAGGATTGCCCGTGTGCAATCCCTATCTGCCAAAACATTTATAATGAAGTAAATTCCTATGTTGGTACTGGCAGCCTTCCGCAAGAAATAAATAGTGTAATATCATGCCTTGGGCAAGGTGAAAAAAATAGTGTTTGGTATACGTTTACGGTACAATCTAGTGGGTCATTAAATTTTTCAATTACTCCCAATGTTTTGATGGATGATTATGATTGGGCTGTTTACAACCTGACTAACAATAATTGCAGTGATATTTTCAGTAACCCAAGTTTAGAAGCAGCATGTAATTATGCAGGAGCCCCGGGGGTTACAGGCCCAAATGGATTGCCAGGTGCACAGAATGAACCACCCATTCCAGTATTGGTAGGGCAAACCTATATTATTTGTGTGAGCCAGTTTACCAGCAGCCCCAATGGATATTCAATTAACTTTAGTGCTTCAACCGCTAGTATTATTGATATTACACCTCCTACCATTGATAGCGTTAACACCAACTTTGTTTGTGGGCAAGATTCATTCTTGGTGACATTTTCCGAAAACATCCAATGCTCATCAGTACAACCTTCTGACTTCGAATTACGCGACCCCAGCCTTACCTTAATGACAATAGACAGTGTTGTAGCCGTTAATTGTAATTCAATTTGCGGTTATTCACGTACATTCATTTTTTATTTTAGTCCCCCTGTAAATATTTTGGGAACCTATAATTTGCAAATCGTTAATACGATTGACGATATATGTGGAAATTCTTGTCTGATACCCACGATTATAAATTTTAATGTTTCAGCTTATACCTATGCAAACACCTCTGTAAATGTTGCCTGCCCCGGAGGCACAAATGGATCTATTAATGTGGTTGTTACGAGCCCGGGCGTTTACAGTTACTTGTGGTCGGGCAGTCAAACCACAGCTAATGTTACTGGCCTTGGCCCCGGTACATATACCGTTACCGTTACAAAAGGCGGAGGCTGTCCTGATTTAATTACATTTACGATTACCGCACCAGCAGCTTTTACTTATACTACTGCAAGTACCAATGCAGGTTGTGGCCAAAGCAATGGCACTGCTTCTATAAATGTTACTGGAGGAGGCACGGGCCCCTATACATACAACTGGTCAACCGGAGCCACAACCAGCACCGCCCCTAATGTCGCAAACGGAACATATACCGTTACCGTTACCGATTTTAAAGGTTGCACCTTTACTGCTACGGTAGCCGTTAATGCAACGGCCGGGGTAACAGCAACCATTCCAACCAGTGTAAATGTAAAGTGCTTTAATGCTGCAACCGGATCAGCAAATTCGGCCGCAAATAATGGCTCAGGAACTTACACTTATCTTTGGAGCAATGGCCAAACCCTGGCAAATGCCAGCACCCTCGCGGCCGGAACCTATACAGTAACTATTACTGATGTTAATGGAGGATGTACTGCTACTGCTACCGTTGTTATTACTCAACCGGCTACGGCAGTTTCCGGAATTTCAACAACGGCCGCTACCAAATGCAATCTTGCGAATGGTTTAGCCTATGTAACCGCAGCAGGTGGTTTGGGCCCTTATACCTATGTTTGGAGTAATGGTGTAAGCAATGATAGCATTAGTCTGGTAGCCGCGGCTACTTATACAGTTACCATAACCGATGCTAATAATTGCACAGTTACTGTTACTGCATCTGTGGCCGCATCGCTCGCAGTTACCGGAACGGTACCTGCACAAGTAAACGTTTCTTGCAATGGAGGAAGTAATGGAACAGGAACAGCGGGTTGCAATAATTGCACCGGAGCTATATCATATGCATGGTCGAATGGACAAACCACACAAACTGCCATAGGACTGGCTGCCGGAACATTTACCGTTACCGTAACCGATGCCAATGGCTGCACTGGCACAGGGGCAGTTACCATTACACAGCCAACTGCATTATCTATCATTAATGCAATTAACGATACAGTTTGCCTAACCCAAATTTCGTCCATTACTCCCAATGGCAGTGGTGGCACAGGGCCATATACCTTCTTATGGAATAACGGAAATACCAATGCGCTATTAGCAGTGAGTCCCGGTGGAACCACTACGTATACCGTAACAGTTACTGATAATAAACTTTGTACCAAAACAGCAAGCGTTACTGTTTATGTACGCCCTGCTCTTACTGTAAGTACAAATAATGATACCACCATTTGTTCGGGGTCGCAGGTTTCTATAAGCGCTACTTCGGGTGGAGGCAGCGGCACCTATACCTACAATTGGAATAACGGATTGAATGCACTGCAAAATTTTAATATAACACCAGTTAGTGATACTACGTTATTAATTCAACTCACAGACAATTGCGGTTCGCCAGCGGTGTATGATACCGTACATATTTATGTTAGTACACCAATGGTTATTTCTTTTCCGGTGGTAAATAATGTGAAGTGTAACGGTGGCAATACCGGAGATGCTACTGCCAGTGTACTTAATGGAATAACTCCCTATTCATACCTTTGGAGTAATGGGCAAACCACCATAAATGCTACCGGGCTATCGGCTGGAACATATACTATTACTGTTACAGATAATCAGAACTGTACCATGAGTGCTACTGTAAGCATAACCCAACCTGCAGCATTGGTAATTAGCAGTTTGCCGGGCGATACGATTTGCCAAACAAAAAATGGTGCGTTGCTGCCGGTGGTAGCCGGAGGAACGGTTGCATACTCCTATCTGTGGAGCAATGGTAACACCAATAGTAGTTTAATTATTAGCCCTGGTAGTACTACAAGCTATACAGTTACAGTAACGGATGCCAATAATTGCACAACTACTGCCTCAGCGCAGATCTGGGTGTTGCCAGCATTGTCAATAGTCGCATCTAATGATACTACGATATGCTTTGGGGCATCGGCTACAATCAGCGCGCAGGGTTCTGGAGGAGATAATATTTATACCTATACATGGAATGGTAATGTTGGAGGAACATCGCAATTGGTTTCGCCAACACAGGATACTACTTTAGTTATCATGTTATCGGACGTGTGCGGGTCACCTGTTGTGTATGATACGGTGAAGATTACCGTTATCCCCGAAATAGTGGCATCCACCATCAGCATTGTAAATGTAAGTTGTTTTAATGGAAGTAATGGTTCAGCGCAGGTGTCGCACATAGGCGGCCTTGCTCCATTTTCTTTTTATGGAGCAATGGGCAAACAACAACTACTGCCACCGGACTTGCAGCAGGAACATATACTGTTACGGTTACCGACTCAAAAGGTTGCACAGGAACCGCTACTGCCATCATTACCCAGCCACCTGCACTTACAATAGCCGGTTTGCCTAATGTAACTATTTGTTTATCGAATACCACAACGTTAGCTCCGGTATATGGTGGAGGTACGCCTGCATATACCTATAGCTGGAGTAATGGTGCTACTGCGGGCAGCATAACCGTAGGTCCCGCTAGCACTACTACATATACCGTTACGGTTACAGATAGTAAAGGATGTACCCTTACACAATCGGTTACGGTAACTGTCAATCCTGCCTTAACCCTAATAGCTTCTAATGACAGTACCATTTGCTTCGGTCCAACTATCACGCTAAATGCTGCGGCCTCGGGCGGAAATGGAAATTATACCATCAGCTGGAATAATGGCCTTGCTACCGGTAGTTCGGTTACTATGACCCTTTTTGGAGACACTACATTAGCTATAGAACTTACTGATAATTGCGGCACTCCTGCCCAATATGATACTATTAAAGTAACCGTAGTGCCTGAAATCAAAGCTTCAAGTATTGTTAATCAAAACGTATCTTGTTTTGGTGGCAACGATGGTAGTTCTACAGTAACACAAACCGGAGGCTTTGCTCCTTTCAGTTACCAATGGTCTAATGGTGCTACCACAGCTACCAATGCTAATTGCTCTGCAGGAACATATACAATTACCGTTACTGATAGTAAGGGCTGCACAGGGACTACTACTGTAACAATAACAGAACCACCACAGCTTACCATAGCTCCTATAACCGGAGCAACTATATGTATAGGAGAATCTAGCCTTATTGCGCCAACCTATGGGGGTGGCACTCCAGGCTATCAGTATCTATGGAGTAATGGAGCTACTACCGCAACCATTAATGTAAGCCCCATTGTAACCACTTCGTATACTGTTACGGTTACAGATACTAAAAATTGCACCACAACGGCTGTGGCACTTATAACAGTAAGGCCACCGTTATCATTTACCTTTGTTACTCCCAATACAACCATTTGCAAAGGCAAGACACTCACGGTAACAGCTACTGTGAAAGGAGGAGATGGAAATTATCAGTATTCGTTTAATGGAGGAGCATTTGGTGCTGCCAATAGCTTGACATTTCTAGTTACACAGGATACTATTATTTATATCGTAGTAAAAGATAGCTGCACTACACCGCAAATTACCGATACGATTGAAGTAATATCTATTGATGCTCCTATCGTGAATTTTTCATGGGATCCATCTGCGGGCTGTCAGCCATTAACTGTAATATTTAAGGATAGCACCAAGGCAGTTGCAAACAGCACCTACCTTTGGAAATTTGGCGATGGTAATACATCAACCCTTGTTAATCCGGTACATGTTTATAAGAATTATGGAATATATGATGTATCGCTTACGGTAACTACACCTCAAGGTTGTGAAACTTCCTTATTGAAGCCCCAAATTATAGAAGTATATGAAAGACCAGTAGCACTGTTTGAATGGTCTCCAAAAGACCCTTCACTTTTTTATCCTATGGTATATTTCTATGATCAAAGTTCGGGAAATCCAACTCAATGGACCTGGACATTTGGCGATAGCAGTTTATTCTCCTTTGAGCAAAACCCTAATCATCAATACGAAGATACAGGTAAATATGTGGTAACGTTGTTAGTAAGCAATCAATATGGTTGTACTGATTCTATTGAGTTTATAATTGAAGTTAAGGATAACTTTACCTTCTATATTCCTAATACGTTTACCCCAAATGGAGATGGCAAGAATGATTACTTTGCAGTGTTAGGAATTAACTATGAGCGATTTACCACACGCATATTAAACCGCTGGGGTCAACCGGTGTTTGAAACTAATGCGCCCAACTTCTGGGATGGAAATGATTTTAACGGGAAGGAATCTCCTCAGGGAACGTATGTTTATGTTATTGAAGTTTTTGAAAAAACAGGAAAGAAGCATACCTATAGAGGCAACATAAATTTAGTCAGGTAAGAGTATCTAAATATCCTTTAGCATTATTTTTTCTTTCGTTAGAAAGTGAAATTAATTTTAAGGTTTTGTATTATTTAGATTTTAGCATATGCTGCGGTAAGCTTTAAAGGCTTCAAAATTCAGGGTTTCATTATTATTCAGTATCGCTTTAAATTAATTGCAAGCCTTGAGCTATGTATCAAGTTCTCGTAGTAGCATTCTCATGGCAGATTGAGCAAATACGGTTATGTTTCTCATTCTATCAGAACCATACTGCACCTTGCGTGCAAAACATTTTGTTGGTGTAGCAATGCCAATCCAAACCAAACCCACCGGTTTTTCAACTGTGCCCCCTGATGGGCCAGCCACACCACTGGTTGATATTGCATAGCTGGTTTTAAACTTTTTTTGAATCCCTGCAGCCATTTCCAATACGGTTTGCTCACTAACAGCACCATGTTTTTCAAGTGTATTTTTTTTAACACCAAGCGTACTTAGCTTAACTGAATTGTCATAACTGATTATGCTGCCGCAATAAAATTTGCTACATCCGGGTACCGAGGTAATCAGGTGTGATATTAGGCCACCTGTGCAACTTTCAGCAATTGCCAAGGTAGCATTATTTTCAATCAGTTTGTTTGCAATCAGCTCTTGCAGGTTAGTGTCACCCTCACCATATATGTACTTACTTATTAATGGTTTGAGATTCTTAATCTGTTTAGAAACTTGTGTTTTAATATTCTTTTCATTGCTTATGGCGGTTATTCTTAACCGAACCATGCCGCTTGCAGGCAAATAAGCCAGTTTCATAGATTTAGGTAAAGCATCTTCCCAATCACTGATAAGCTCGGCAATTGCACTTTCGCCAATGCCATGGGTAAGTACGGTATGGTGAACAATGCTAGGGGTTTTAAAATTCTTATTTAAGAATGGAATTACATGCTCCTCCATAATTCCGCGCATCTCATAGGGAACACCCGGCATGGAAATAATAATCTTTCCTTTTTGCTCAAACAACATTCCGGGGGCAGTGCCATTACTATTTCGCAGCGCTATACAATTTTCGGGAATCTCCGCTTGCATGCGATTTACAGGGCTAATAATGCGCCCGCGTTCCTCAAATAATTTTTCAATATCGTGTAATACTTTCTTGTTGAGCACAAGTTTTGTTTTAAAGTATTCGCACAATGTTTTTTTGGTTATATCATCTTTGGTAGGGCCAAGGCCTCCGGTAACTAATACGATTGATACACGGTTACACGCAACTTTTATGGCTTCTTTAATTTGTTTACTATCATCACCAATAGCTGTGCGGTATTTTATAATAAAGCCATACTGATTAAGCAGTTGTGCCATCCAAGCCGAATTGGTATCTATAACTTGTCCAATTAGTAATTCGTCACCTATGGTTATTATTTCTATGGTCATAAAATTTTATTTTTGAAATCGGAAAGCATTAGCACTTCTATTGGCTGAAACATTTCTTCAAAATTGATTTTACCACATGCCAAGTTCCATACGAGCTTCTTCGCTCATCATTTCCTTATCCCATGGTGGTTCAAAAGTCACGCTTACAACTGCCTTATTACAATCGGGAATGTTTTTCAGTTTTAGTTCGATCTCTGGAGGCAGGGTTTCTGCTACCGGGCATGCAGGAGAGGTTAATGTCATTGATACCAGTACATCATTCCCAGGGGTTACTTCAACATCATAAATAAGTCCAAGTTCTACAATATCAACCGGAATTTCGGGGTCGTAGCAGGTTTTTAAAACATCTACCACACGTTTATGCAAGGTGGGAATTCCTATAGTTATAGTTGCCATTTCACTCATCGCTGCAAAGGTAACAATACCATTTTCAAAATACTATGTCTAAGTACCACATCTTTAAAAGATTAACGGTATTGCAAGGCTTCTGCTTTCATACGAGCAATCATAGCACTGAGACCAGTGCTGCGTGTTTGCGCCAAATGGTGCCGTAATCCCATTTTATCTATAAAACCAAGATCGGCATTCACTATATCGGCTGGTTTCTGATTGTTTAATATCCTTACCAATAAGCTAATCAACCCTTTTACAAAAACGGAGTCGCTGTCTGCATTATACTCCATTATACCATTTTTACATTCCGAATTTAGCCACACACTGCTTTGGCAGCCTTTAATTTTATAAAGTTCGTTTTTATAGCTGTCGGGCAATGAAGGCAATTTTTTGCCTTCGTCTATAATTTGCTGATAGATCATCTCCCAATCGCCATCAAAAATTTCAAAATCATCCAGAACCTTTTTTTCTGCTTCGATTATTGTCATCAATTATGTTTTATGAGCAAAGGTAATTTCAATTTGCGCACCAATCATACATAATCTGACAAAATAGCAATGGCATGTAAATTGATGACCAAAAGAAAATTTTAAGTAATGAGTGGGATTTATATTTTGTCTTTTTTGATAATGGGAGTAGGTATGTTGCTTCAGTTTGTTTTACGGAGCAAATTTAAGAAGTATTCTACCGAGACGTTAGCAGGAGGTTTAAGCGGTGCCGAGATAGCTGCAAAGATGTTAAGCGACAATGGCATACGTGACGTAAAAATTATTTCGGTTCAAGGTCAATTGACGGATCATTACAATCCAGCTGACAAAACCGTTAATTTGAGCGAGGGGGTTTATGAAGGTCGTAATGCAGCCGCAGCAGCGGTAGCTGCCCATGAGTGTGGTCACGCAGTGCAGCATGCCAAGGCATATTCGATGTTACAACTTAGAAGTTCATTGGTTCCTATTGTAAGTGTAGCAAGTTCATGGATGCAATGGGTACTATTGGCAGGCATTTTAATGATTAATCAATTTCCGCAACTGCTACTTATTGGCATCGTAATGTTTGCAGCAACTACCGTATTTGCATTTGTAACTTTACCCGTAGAGTTTGATGCAAGTCGCAGGGCATTAGTATGGCTTGAAAGTAGTCGCACCACAACAATGCAGGAACACAGCAGAGCCAAAGACGCATTGTTTTGGGCCGCTATGACTTATGTTGCTGCTGCTTTAGGAAGCTTAGCAACGCTAGCTTATTACCTGATGATTTATATGGGAAGAAGTCGCGACTAATATTTAAGTAATACTGTTTTAAAGCGCCTGCGGAATTTTGACCGCAGGCGCTTTTTGTTTTTTATAGTTAAGTTTTTCTTATCCTTGAAAATTATTTTCAAGTCAAATGAATTCAATAAAGGCAATTATAGTTATTGATACGGCCAACTATGCGGCTGATATGACCCAACCTATTGATATTTCTATCCCACTTAGAGCAGGAGAAAACAATGTGAATGCGTGGTGGGCAAAACCTGTTACTATTGAGCCCGTTGTTATGGGCGATTTTATTGGAGATGTCAATCAGGGAGGGGCGGTAAATTTTAAAGACATAAAACTAAATCCGCATGGCAATGGAACGCACACTGAATGTGTTGGACATATTGCTAAGGAAAACTATACCATCAATCAGTGTCTTAGAAAGTTTGTTTTCGTTGCACAGCTAATCTCTATAGAGCCACAATTGATTGTTAACGGTGATTATATACTTTCTAAAGAAAATTTTGATGGAAGAATTATGAATAATATAGATGCGCTGGTAATTCGCACGTTGCCAAACGAGGAAGGTAAGTTAAATAGACAATACTCCGGAAGCAATTTTCCTTATATTCATCATGAAGCTATTACGTACCTTGTTGAAGCGGGCATCAACCATTTGCTTATTGATTTGCCATCCATCGATCGCGAACAAGATGATGGGCAATTGCTTGGGCATCATGCCTTTTGGCAATATCCAAATAAGGTAAGAGCAGCTGCAACAATAACCGAATTAATTTATGTTCCTGATAGCATTGAAGATGGAATGTACTTATTGAACATTCAAATCACCTCGCTTGAAAGCGATGCCAGCCCAAGTAAAATACTGTTGTATAAATTAAATCAAGCATAAAAAAACCCATTGCATAAATGCAATGGGTGATTAGTAATTTTGGTCCTCTTAATTCGTTTTTACAAGCTTTTGCTTCAATTGGTTTTCACCATTCCTGATTTCCACAAAGTATATTCCTTTATCAAAAGCAGAACCATCAATTTGTTTGGAGTAGCTTAAATCGTCTTGTTCAATCATTTTGTTGAAGGTGTATACGGTCCTTCCTTCTGCATCGTATATGGTGATAGTTAGTTCACCGGTAGTAACAGGAGCATTAACAGCAAATGATTGACTAAACGGATTAGGCGAAACATGCAGAGAAGGCTCATCGGTTTCAGTCGATTCAAACACAAGCAAGTCGCTTGATCGAACATCAGTAACAGTTGCAGGTTTGCGCCACATGGTTACAGCACATGGTTCAAGATAAGCATAAAACTTGCTGCCACTTACCGCATTAAAACCGGGATAGATGGTTACTCGGTCGCGCGCTGAGAAGTAAACCGTATTGCCGACTGTTACCGAAACCGCACATCCATTAGCAACACGCAAGTGATTGATAGCTTGCTTATACGTTCCGCTGAAAGGATAAACACCGCAAACATCATTTACATACTGTGCTGATTGTGAACCAACGCCAACAGCTCGCCATGCTTCACCAACCGAAATAATTTCCTGCGAGCATTGTCCGTATAAATCGAACGCGGCACGTAAAGTTGCTGCGCGCATGTCAATGTGCGCATCGTTGCTGCCTAAGTACAAGGTTGCAGCACGATACCATATATCTCTTGCATCAAAGCGGGAAATAGCTACTACATTGAAAGCAGCTCCGTTGTCATTAGTGCCGCTTCCACCTTCAGCTGCAAGGTAAAAGGCATAGTTATTTACACCACTGTTCGTATGAACGCCTCCATTATCATTTGAGCCCACATACCAGTTAGTTCCTAAATACGTATCAGGATCATTCTTGTCATTCGGATTACTCATATTTCGTATATAACCAATATCAGTTCCAATTAAATAATCATTAATGCCAAGTGCATTGCTCTCAACCATCTCGCCAAATATATCACTTAGCGATTCATTCAAAGCGCCTGACTCATCCTGGTATACAAGTCCCGATTCGTTACCGGTAACAAAGTGTGTAAGCTCATGACCAAATATATCAAGCGAGTTCCAGTCGTCAGTAGTTGATGAGGCGCTGTTTCCATAACCAAAGTATAAGTTGCCATCGCTACTTGCAAATGCATTGGTGCCATATGTATTGCCTTGACTATTTACAAAGCCTGCATTATTATAAGTGGTTATATCACCTCCGGCATTATCAAAACTTGTTCGTGAGTGAACATTAAGGTAATACAAGAAGCTCCGTCTGCCGCCATACATACATTGCACAGCAGAGCGTTGAGAGGTAGCCGTCCAATCGTTATTAGCATCAGTATAATGTGTGGCTGTTGCATTAGTTGTTGCTGCGTTCCTGTTATAAACAGTGATTACTGTGGACTGACAATCATCCACCATGCGGTAGCTTCCGTTTACTAAATCGGAATTAAAACTAACTGCACCATTGTATGCAGAGGTTCCGGTACCGGCATTGCATTCTATATCTAACGGAATCTCATTATGCACACTTCCGTCCAATGCATTGATAAAAATGCGCTTACTCAAGCCTAGCTCTTCCACTTTAATATCAAAAACATAACATAGCTTATAATTTTGTGCATTAAATGCATCGGTGTTTCTTATGCGGGCATACACTAACTCTCCTGCAGGATAATTTGTAGCTAATGGGTTTTTAGTTTTATCGCGAAGTTTAGCTTCTCTTTCCGGATTTAACCAAACATAATTGGTTGAAGAAACCTGCTCCATTGCTTTCGTTCGTGCTGCATCAATAGTAAGTTGTGGTGTAGCCATAGCAAGTCCTTCTACAATTTTACCATTAGCCGATTGTGTTTTTCCTGTTGGATTTACATGCACAATCATTTCTGCTCCGGTTACTTTTATGCCATGAGCAAATTGTTGGTAGTAGTAATGATTGAATCCCATTTCATCTGTTTTGTTTTTTGTCATTCGCATTTCATCGTGTGCCGATAAACCAAATGTTGATTTTTCAATCGTGAACAGTTCATGGTAAGGTAGGTCAATTTCTTCTTTGAAATCATACCAGCCTTTAGTTTCTACTGGCTTGGCAATTTGCTCAAGCCGCTGTTGTCGGGCGTTCTGGCCCAAGGCAAGGTTGCATGCAAGTATGCTTAATCCCCATGCCATCAACAGTCTTGTTATTTTATTTCGATTTTTTTCCATCGTAATTTTTATTAAAAGGTTAATTTAAATTACTATGGTTACTTACTCATTGCATCAACTCGTGATTTCAATACATCGTTTTCTTTCTTTAACTGAATGATGTATAAAGTAAGCTCTTCTACTTTTTCGAGAAGTTTGGTTTGCATTTCGCCAACTTGAAAACCGCCTGTTGTTTCCACCTCTTTTGCCGAAGGCATATTAGGCAAGTGTCCTTTTTCGGAAATGGTTTTTTCTACTTCTTCTATCGAAGGCAAGTTATAGTCTTTACCAAATACATAGTCAGGCCAGTTGCCAGACAACTCAACACGTATTTCCTCAGCCATTACTTTTCCATCAACACTTAATAAGTAACCTGATGCGGGCGTTGCTGTTCCAATGGTAACTTGTCCACCACCTGAACACATAGCAATATTACCACCACTATGATTAAAATAAAGCGTAGCTGTTGCTCCATTATTACGCGCCATAATTTCATTATTGTCCATCACAAGATTTTCGCTTGTAAGTAAGCCGGTTACTAAATAACCACCCGAAGCTGCGCTAGCATCTGTTCCAGCACCTACATGCAATCTTGCATCAGGAGTTGAAGTACCAATACCTATATTACCGTTATTTAGTACGACTAAACGATCGCCTCCATTGTAAATGCTAAATTTTCCTGTCTTATCCATGTAAGTCCATCCTTTAGTTGAGTTACCAATTTTATAGCCATAGAAGGGCCTGCCGTTGGCTGTATCGGTAGCATTCATATAACTACCGGCATATCCACCGGTTGCGCCATCATACTGAAAACCTGTTGACGAAGTACCTACCAGGTGAAGAGGATATAAGGCATTAGAGGTGCCTAAACCTGCGTAACCATTACTTGCTCTGATAGTTAAATCGGGACGTGTGCCGGTGGTGCTTACAGAAGTAACAAATGTTGCTGTAGAAACATCGTAGCCAGTATATGCACGTCCAATGTTGCCAACTCTGTACTGAATATTGCAATTGCTCGTTGCTTGATTCAATACAAGAATTGAACTGTCGTTGGCAATGCTGCTTTCGACACGCAGGTGTCCATTGCTTACATGTAATCTATCGGCAGGGGTTTGTGTGCCAATACCAACATTACCAGATGGAGCAATATTAACACGTACTAAGTTGTTGGTGCGTAAACGTAAAGCTTTGGCATCCGTAGTACCAATGAAATCATTTGCAGGATTAATGCCTGCGTTACCTGCCAGGTTCCAGGTTTGTGCCTGTACGCTGAAACTCGCCATAATGGCCATTCCAAGCGTGAATTGAAAGAATTGTGTTTTCTCATTTTAATAATTTTTTAAAGTTTAGTTAGGAATTTTTTAAATGAACAGTGCAAACGTAATATGCACTTGCAACACTTTGGAGTGAATTTAATTAATCGGTAGCTGCAAATTTTTAAATGGAGAATCTACCGTTTACAAAACGAAAATCAATTTTGAACTGCGATTCAAGCGGTTGAATATATATTTAAACAACATAGGCAAGTGTTGCCACAAGCACCTTGCTATCAGGTATGTTGTTTAATACTTCGATGCATGCAGCCAGGGTGCTACCGGTTGTAATTACATCATCTATTAATAGAAAAGTTTTTCCATGCAATGCTTCATCCTGCCTGAGCATAAATACTTCTTTCATATTTTCGTAACGCTCATAGCGGTGCTTTCGTGTTTGTGTAGTTGTGGCAGTATCACGTGTAAGTATATGCTCATCGTAAGGTATATGCATGCTGCGATTCAACCCAATTGCCAACATGGTGCTTTGATTATAACCACGTTGCAGCAAGCGAGAGCGATGCAGTGGCACCGGAATAATATAATCAGCTTGTGTGTAAATTTTCTTAGTAAGTAAAAATCTTCCCATCCATTCGCCAAGCAATATTCCGATGTTGCGGTTACCGCGATATTTTAATTCATGTATCGCCTCCTGAATTCCGGAGCCTTTTGCAAAAAGCAAATAGGAGGTTGCTGCATCTACTTTGCACTTGCCCCATAAGTGTTTAATTACAGGATTATCCGAAACCGAATCAAACTCGGTAATTGGTAACTGATTGATGCAGCGGTTGCAAACCAAATATTCCATGCTGAATAAATTGTTGATACACATACAACACCGGTTGGGAAGTAAGATGTTGTAAAACCCAAACACGTATTTATCTAGCAGGGTTTGGCTCATATGGTTGCAATCACTTTTAACTCAATACCTATGGGTGTTGGTAGGCAATTAATTTCGAGTGTAGTGCGGCACGGTGGATTGGTTGCAAAATATTCTGCCCATAGTTTATTGTAGATAGTAAAATCATCTTTCATGTTGGTGAGGTAAACAGTTACATCCACAATATTTTCCCAACGGCTGCCGGCATCTTCCAGTATGGCTTTTACATTGGCAAATACCGAATGACATTGCAAAGCAATGTCGTATGAAATTATTTTTCCATCGTCACTAAGTTCTACTCCCGGAATTTTTTTTGTGCCTCGTTCGCGCGGGCCTACACCGCTTAGAAATAAAAGGTTACCAACCTTGCGAGCATGTGGGTATAACCCAACAGGTTCAGGTGCTTTAGATGAATTAATGCTATCGTTGTGCTGCATGCTTGTTTATTTTTATACTGGCAATAAAAGTAATACAATTTCCGCTCACCGTTTTTTTTGAGTTTATTTACGTACAATTTTTTTACAATGAATTTAGATTTTCAAAACCGAAGAGCACTTGTATGCGGGAGCACACAAGGTATAGGTAAGGCTGCTGCCATTGCCCTGGCACAACACGAATGCAGTATTACGCTGCTTGCACGCGATGAAAATGTATTAAGCGAAGTGTGCAATATGTTGCCAAACAATGGAAACCAAAAGCATAGTTACCTAGCGGTGGATTATCGATACCCAGAAAAGTTAAGCAAGGCAGTACAAGAATTGATTGAGGAGCAAGGTACCATACATATATTGGTAAATAATACAGGAGGGCCACAACCCGGGCCGGCAGCCACTGCTAAAGAAGAGGACTTTGTTGAAGCATTCAGCAATCACCTGCTATGCAATCACCTGCTTATGCAATGTTGTCTCGATGGAATGAAACAGGCAAGTTATGGCCGAATAATAAATGTGATAAGCACATCGGTTAAACAACCATTGAAGGGCCTCGGTGTTTCAAATACCATACGAGGTGCTGTGGCTAACTGGAGCAAAACTCTTGCAGGCGAATTGGCACAGTTTGGCATTACGGTAAATAATGTATTGCCCGGTGCAACCAATACTGCAAGGCTTACTAATATTATTGACGATAAATCGAAAAAAACCGGGAAAACATTTAATGATATTGTGCGCGAAATGGTAACCGAAATTCCTGCTCAGCGCTTTGCCGAACCCAATGAAATTGCAGATGCTATTGTTTTTCTTGCTTCACCGGCAGCCTCCTATATTAACGGAATTAATTTGCCGGTAGATGGAGGAAGAACATTGAGCTTGTGATTTTAATATCATTCAATTCAATATTTTACTTCTCAGAATTGGCAACTTTATTTTATGTGGTTGGTTCAGTTACAATTACATGTTGCCTCCAACTTATATAGAAATGCCAAAACGTGCTTTCAGTTTACATAGCTTAATTTATAGCAATTCTTTTTTGACCTCAAGTTCATCTAGTGTGTGATAAATATTTCCGCATAAGTGGAACCTGCCAAATGGCGAATGCATTACGATATCGATACAGATTCTTCAAGAAAAGTAAATTCTTTGTGGCTTCTGATTGTAACTTTTCCTAATTTTTTTTTATAACGCTAAATGTTATGTTGTCTTGGAGCGTCTTAGGCAATAACTGAATAAGTATTTACGAGGTTAAAAATATCAACCTAAGAAAATGGTGCACCTAGAATTATTTTCGTTTCAGATTTCTAGGAATTACGAATAGCACATTACCGATATTTGTTTTGTAAAAGGACTGTTATAAAAAGTAGTACCTGAGTTTCTTTATAATAACCGGAATAGAATAGAACAATGGAAACGCTCACTCATTTACTTAACCACAAGTTTGGTGCTCAAACTTTCATCTTCGGTAACCAGTTGAATAAAATAAATGCCGGGCGTCATGTTTAGCTCTCGGGTAGATATGCCTTGCGATAAGTGTGTTGGGTTATCTACCTTTTTGCTCAACATAAGCTTGCCATTTGCATTAATAATGTTGAGGGTAGATGTACCTGCAACATGATCAGCCATAATAAAAAGTAAATCGTTGGTAGGGTTGGGAGTAACCACTAGCGATGCAGTATTTTTAATTTTGCTTCCTAAGGCAATAACTTTAGAGTACGAATTTTTACCACTTAATTCACTTGATACAATACGGTAAAAATATTTGTTTTTGATAAGGTTATAATCGTTAAAGCTATACGATGTTTGATTGCCTGCAGAAAGGGTATAAATGTGTTCAAAATTTACACCATCAGCACTGCGCTCAATATGAAAAGATATCACCTCATTTCTACTGCTTATGTTCCACATCAATGCATTGTATTTTTCGTAATGCTTGCCTGTAAATGATAATAAAGAAGCTGCAAGAGGGTCGGGAATAAAGATTTGGAAATTATCTACAGCAACACCGGCAAGATTAGTGACATCGCCAAAAGCTTTGAAGCGGATTCGGAAGGCAACATTCAGATTCCCGGCTAGCGAGCTTATTCCCCAAAAGCAGCGATTGTATACAGTTACCGTGTCACTCGAAAAATAGGCCTGATTAATTGGAAAAGATGTATTGGTTATATTGTTTTGGTTGTTGTACCAGTTAGGCACCTGATAGTTTCCAAGTGGAGACCAGTTATCGCCTTTATCAAGGCTGTATTCTACAATAAAGCCATCATATCCATTTTCGGTATTAAACTTTGAATAAAATTCGAGATTCCATAATACAGATCCTGTTAGGTCAAAGTTTGGAGTTAAAAGACTTATTTCTTCATCTGTCTGATAGGTAGGTTGCGTAATGCCTGTTACCCACGCGTTCACTCCTGATAGTGTTCCGTCTTTTCCTGGAACTGCCGAATTGCCTAATTCCCATGGGGTCTCAATGTCTTCGTTATCGCTTCCAAAATCATTAGGGTTGGTTTCGAAGTCGCCACCATTTGCATACAAGTATGGTGCAACACGGTTAGGCAGAATTTTGATATAATTGGTTTTTGAAACGGAGGAGCCACCACTATTAATAGTTAGCGAAACCGCATAAACTCCCGGGTTGGTATAGGATTTTAAAGGATTTTGAAGTGTACTTGTAGTTGCATCACCAAAGTTCCATAGGAAGCTGGACGCTTTATAACTTGCATCATAAAACTGAATACCCTTATTGGTATAAGTAATACGCTTATCAGATGTAAAGGCAGCTTCAACGCCTGTAAATACATCACTCGAAAACACACCACGTCCATGTGTTGCCACCAGCATCAATCCATCGCTTGGGCGATAGTTAAGCATATCGCATCGCATATTGGCAAGGCCCGTATTGCTAGCAAACCACTGCGTGGCTGCCCCGGCTAAGGCATCGGTTGTCCACACACCCAGTTCAGTGGCAAGTAAAAACTGTGTGGGATTTATTGGATTAAACATAGCCCAACGTACAGGCATATCGGGCAAGTTGCCTTCTATATTTGTCCATGTAGCGCCTGCATTGGTTGTTTCCCACACACTGGCTACACCATAATTCGAAAAAGTTACAATAATGTGGTTTTCATTGCCCGGTTCAACAACAATGCAAGATATATTTGCTACAGGAAATGTAGTATCACCTATACTTGAAAATGTGGCAGCAGTTGGTGCATTTAATGCCTTTATTAATTTGCCATTGGACAATCCAAAATATACCGTAGTGTTGAGATTAGGCGATACCGCAATGGAACGAATACGTGACGATGACAAAGCCGCAAATGATTTTGCAATAGCCGGAATTGTTGTGGCACTGTGAGCCCATACAAAATACTGACTGTTGGCCGCCCACGATGTATAGATATTTTTTCCTATAGAATCGTAAGCTGTAATATTAAATGGACCAAGTGTTTGTTTATTTCCAATGTAAGAATTGCTCAAGCCGCCATCGGTCGATCTGTAATAATAAGTTAATGGAGTTGGCACCGTTAAATTTGTCGATGTCCATACATGATTGGCTTGATTGTTATAATCTACATGATAATAGCCGCCATTATTTCCTGCAATCACACCGGTACCTCCTAAATTTATCAAATTACCATTTCCGATTCCAGGATTATTCAATTTCATATTGACATTGTTTTCAGTACCTGCCCAAATGCGATGGTCATAACTTGTTGGGTTAAGCGTACTGCTAAACAACAATGCATTATTCAAATTATCATTGCGTGGTAAAACGGCAGGAGTAGTAAAGGTTGCATTTGTTGTACGGTAAATTCCTCCATCATTTGCAAATAACACAACATTCGAATTTCCGGGTTCGAAGTATGCATCATGTTGACAAGCATGCACATCTGCATAACCAGCTGTACCTGTATAATCTGATGCCTGATAATACGTTACTCCACCATCATTACTTCTATACAAGTTTATACCGCCTACCCAAATAACAGTAGAGTTGTTAGGGTCAACTTCAAGCATCATGGTGTAATAAGCAAGTCCATTGGTAATATCACGGGGAGTAGAAATATTCGGATTAGCATCAATTGGTAAAGAACTTGGTGTCCAGGAGAGACCCTGATTTCCTGAAACATAAATTGTATCTGTCCGGTATTTACCTGCGGTAAATTTGCAAGGCATAGCATAAATAATGTTGGCATTGGATGGAGCTGTAGCAATTTCAATTCGCCTTACATTAATATTAGTTGTAAATCCGCTTGCCGCAGTATTTAGTTTAGTCCATGTACCGGCATTGCCAGATGGACTGCTGTACATACCATCGTTGGCTATGATACCGCATGATGCGAAGATGGTACCATTGTTTGCAAATTCAATATCTGAAATTACATCCGATACGGCCCCGGTACCAGCTCCCAATACTTTTGTCCAGGTTAGTCCGCCATCAGTTGATTTTTGTAACCCTGCACTTGTTGCTGCATATACATCGCCATTTGTATAAACAAGAATTTTTTGATTGAAATAAAAAGTAGCGTTATTGGTTGATGGTAGTTGTGCCCAGGTTGTACCACCATCGGTCGATTTCCAAATACCCATGCCACGAATAGCTTCGGTATTCGTATAACCTTCACCTGTACCAAAATAGGCAATTTGATTATTTGTAGGGTCGAAAGCGATGGTTGTTACAGCAAGATTGGCAAAAAAATCATTTACCGGAGTCCAGAAGGTAGTGGAGGCTGTAATGTTATTACAACGCCACAATCCACCTGCAACACTTGCAGCAAAAACACGCTGTTTAAGGCCATCATTAGGGTCAAGTATTACACTACGCATGCGGCCCGGTTGGTTTTTTGGGCCTCGTTCTTTCCAACTAAGTCCTGGTATTGGTCCCAGGACTTTCATAGATTGTTGTCCTTCAATTAGCTTCATCCCTTCGAGCAAACGCTCACGCGGTACCATGCCTGTGGCCGGGTCCTTGGTTAACTCATGCTCATATTCAGCATTAAGTTGGGGATTTGGTAAATTGTGTTCTAAAACATACTGATGATTGGATTGCGCAATATTAATCTTGCAAAACAAAAACAATAGTAACAGTAACCATATATGTTTTCTTAAAAACATCACTTTCAGACTAGAATAATCTTAATATAAACGCACTACTTGCATCATGGGATGATGCGGGATTTCGGATACCAAATATAGTACCATATTTGGTATATAAAAACATTTCCATCAACAATTTGAAGCGAAATAGTATACGAATATAATTGTGTGGTAAAGGGCTATTTATCTAACGTAAAAGAATAAATATTGTGTGCAATACTATTGTCTTGCTGCTAAAAAGATTGTTGATTTACTTGTTTTCCTTATTTAGTTGCAACAGATTTTGAGCTTCTTGCTTCCGTGCACCGTTCAAATCAATAAGGTCATTGAGTAGTTCTTGAGCAAGAATATTGTTTTTTAGCTGAATGGCATTAAGCGCCCGAAACCATAAGGCATCTTCGCGCAACTCAAATTTCTTGTCAATTTTAATTTTCGAAAAATAAAATTCAGCGGTGACATAGTTTTGTTGTTCGAACCACGAAGCAGCTAAGTAATAATTACAGTTATTGGTATACATGCCTGCATTGGCATACACCTCATTTATTTTTTCAATGCTTGCAGCATATTGTTTATTTTTAAAATCATTCACAGCAAGCAGATAAATTGTTTCGTTAAAAGCAACACTCTTCGAAGCGGCAGGTTGTTTTGCTTTTGTTTTTTTTCGCTCAACTGATTTATTGCTACTAATAGCTATTTCGCGAAGTGCTTCCGATTCATTGCGCTGCACCGCATTTCCTGTTCTAATGTCATTTCCCCTGCGCGAGTCCAAAGAGACATCTTTGTACAAGGCAAATGTATCAAAGGCACCTTGCTGTTTTGTGACATCCGCAGTTATCTCCTTTTTATTGGTCGCTACTTTTTCTGGCAAGGAAGTATAATCATCCTCATCTTTTGTCGATTCTTCACCGTTCATGCTGATTTCCTTAACATCCTCGGCTGCACTGTTATTAACGGCAGCTAAATCGGTTATTACAATATTTTCTTCAGCATTTTTTTTGGTTAGATTTTCTTCAACAGCTGCTTCATTTACCACCTCTTTGCTAGGTATCGGAATAGGAGTAGCTGCAACAGCCGCAACGCTATCGCTAACAGCCGCAGCGCTTTCGGTAGGTTCCAAAATCGAATCGATACTTACCGCTTTATCATTTTGTGTAAGTGTTTCTTTGTCTCGTAGTTTCAGGAATAATATACCTGAAACAATTACGGTGGTAATCATGGCAGCAGCAGCAAGCCATTTGGTACTAAATAGATTTATTCTTTTGGGAGGTAATAGTTTTTCAATTCTTGTATCCAGGACTGCATTGATGGTTTCGATAGGGGCGGTGCTGTTCATAAACCCTTCTATCACATCACTACACATTTCACAATCGGCCATATGCAATTCAACGCGCCTCGTATTAGCGTTATCCAGCTTATGTGCTGCATACAAGCTCGCATCCTCATCAGTGATGTGGTCGCTAACCGAAAATATGGCATCTCTATTACCCATTAATTAAACAAATATAATAAAACAATTAGCTGTATCTTTTTTAAGTTTTCCATCATAATGATCTTTAGGTTTCGCTTTCCGTTTTGAATGTGACTTTTAACATCGTTAAAAGTAAAGCCAGTTTGACTTTGTATATCCTGGTACGATTTATTTTCGAGGTACATCATGCGTATACACACCTGCTGCTGATCTTTCAGGGTATTAATGGCTTCTTCCAGTCCGTTCAACATCGCTTCTTTGTTTTGTTCAAGATGCAAATCGGTTTCTGATTCCACATTGGCATAGTAATTAAGTTTGATAGCATCATCACTGCGCATTTTGGCGTTCTGCTTACGCAAATCCATCAGGCAATGATTTTTTACCACATGATGCAGCCACGCTCTGAAATTATCGGGCCGTTGTGTCTTTAAGGTGGCGAGCAATTGCTCAAATACATTCATGACCGCATCTTTAGCATCATCATCGTTGTCATAATATTTTCTTGCTATACCATAGGCAAAAGAGCGCGATTGCTTAAAAAGTAAACCAACGGCTTCCCTGTCGCCATGTTGGGCATAGCGATTTATTAGTTCTAATTCGTTGAATGTATCTTTCAAGAAAAGTTTGGTTTGTTAATCTGTCAGCAATATTAATTAAATCAATTCACATGGATACAGATTTTGTAGATTGAATTTACTTCTGACGATGGAGTGTTTTACAATTAGCTAATTTTCAAATTGGCTTTGCCAATACCAGGTAAGTCTTTTTTATAATTCTTTTTTTGTAAAAACACCAACATAGTTGAAGGGTGTCAAATGCAATAATCTATTTTTTATGTTGTCAGAAACATCAAGCGATTGAATAAAATTTTTGATAGAAGCTTCGTTGATATCTTGATGGCCACGGGTTAATTGTTTAAGTGCTTCGTATGGTTGTGGATAACCTTCGCTACGTAATATGGTTTGTATAGCCTCGGCCACCACAGCCCAGTTAGCTTCCAGGTCTTGCGCAATTCTAGTTTGGTTTACCTTTAGCTTGCCCAAACCACGTACAATAGACTTAACCGAAATGTAAGTATGAGCCATTGGCACTCCAATGTTACGCAATACGGTGCTGTCAGTAAGGTCGCGTTGCAAGCGCGACACCGGCAGTTTACTGCTGAAAAAGTTGAGCAATGCATTGGCTAGTCCGAGGTTACCTTCGGCATTTTCAAAATCGATGGGATTTACTTTATGTGGCATAGCACTACTGCCTACTTCGCCTGCTTTGGTTTCCTGTATAAAGTAATTCAACGAAATATAGGTCCACACATCGCGACAAAAATCAATCAGGATGGTATTCATACGAGCCATGTTGTCAAAAATGGCAGCCATATCATCATACCATTCAATTTGTGTAGTATATGGTAACCGATACAAGCCAAGTGATGCAATAAAATCATCTGCAAATTTTTCCCAATCTATATCGGGATAGGCAACATGGTGTGCATTAAAGTTTCCGGTAGCGCCACCAAATTTAGCTGCGTGCCTTGCATTTTTTAATTGTTCCAGCTGATTTTGCAAACGAGCTTTGTACACATATATCTCCTTGCCTAACCTGGTTGGCGATGCCGGCTGCCCATGCGTACGCGATAGCATGGGTATATCCTGCCATTCCATAGACAATGAATCAAGCAAACCCATAAGCGAGGTTATTTGCGGAAAATAATGTTGTTGTATAAAGTGATTCAACATTAATGGTGTTGCCGTGTTATTAATATCCTGCGAGGTAAGTGCAAAATGTATAAACTCCGTTTTGGCTTCTAGTCCAAGTGCTGCCATTTTTTCTTTCAGAAAATATTCTACCGCTTTTACATCATGATTGGTTGTAGCTTCTATTTCTTTAATTCGGGTAGCATCAGCAATGTTAAATTCACTAGGTAGCTTTCGCAATTCTTCTTGTTGCACGTTTGAAATTTCTCCAAGGTTGTTCAAGTTAAGTTTGCTAAGCGCTATGAAATATTCAACCTCAACCCAAACGCGATATTTAATTAAGGCGAATTCAGAAAAGTAGGCTGATAGTTCTTTGCAATGTAAATGATACCTGCCGTCAATGGGCGAAATGGCATCAAGTTGAGTAGAAATCATTTATTGTTTTTTGAAAAAAAGAAGCGCGAAGGTACGATTATAATTCATAACCGAAGCACTTTGCAATAAGCGGTTTATAAAACAGGTACTAACAAAAAGGTAACAGTTATAAATTTATTCAAATGGAGATGAAGTAAATAAAAAGACACATATTTGCGCAATGTCAGTTTACATAAAACAAACGTTAACATAACCATTGAACGCAAAATTAATTTCGATTTTAAAGTACATAGGCATGATTGGACTGAGCGTCCTCTTGCTTTGGCTTACCTTTAGGAATGTTAACATTACCGATGTATGGGATAAAATAAAGGCGGCCAAGTTTGGTTGGGTGCTTTTGTCCATGGCTTTTGCATTTTTTGCTATTGTATCGCGTGCTTATCGATGGAACATGCTTATTGAAAGTAGTGGTTACAAACCCCTGCTAACAAACTCTACCTATGCAGTATTGTTTGCCTATCTGGCCAATCTTGCATTTCCGCGTTTAGGCGAGGTTACTCGTTGTGGGGCGCTAAGTAAAAAGGAAAACATCCCTTTTGATGTATTGCTGGGAACTGTAATTGTAGAACGTGCAATTGATGTGATATGCCTTTTGTTTTCAATTGCTCTTGTGTTTATGCTCGAGTTTCAAACCATGGGAAACTTTTTATACGAAAAGGTATTCAAAGGCATAGGTGCCTCAATTAATATGACATCAGTAATTATAGCCATGCTTGTTATAGTTGGTGCAGTTATAACTACTCGTTTTTTAATTAAAAGCAATGCAAGTTCCGGATTTGTAATTAAGATTCGCAAGTTGGTAGTGGGGGTGGTTTCAGGGTTAAGTAGTATCAAAAAAATACGCAACCTTCCGGTGTTTATTTTTCACACTTTCTTTATTTGGCTCATGTATTATTTTATGATTTATGTATGTTTCTTTTCGTTACCGGCTACTTCGCTTTTGGGAATAAAAGAATGTTTTTTGATACTGGTGGCCGGAGGTCTAGGCATGAGCGCACCTGCACCCGGAGGCATTGGCGCATATCATAAGTTGGTAAGTGAAGGCCTTGCATTGTATGATGTTCCAATTTCAGATGGAGTAGCTTTTGCAACACTATTACATACATCGCAGATTGTTGAAATGGTTGTTTGCGGTGTGTTTGCGTTAATAATGTTAGGTACCGGTACATCTCGCATAAGCAAAACTGCCGCATGAGGGCAAGGTATAATATGGCTGATTATGTTTTTCGCTCTTTTGACGATGCAAAGGAATCTGTTGCAAATTTCAAAAACAGAAAACAGCGTATAGTTTTTACCAATGGCTGTTTCGATATCTTACACAAAGGGCATGTAACTTATTTGAATGAAGCTGCTGCTTTGGGCGATGTGTTGATAGTAGGACTTAACAGCGATGATTCGGTAAAAAAGCTAAAGGGCGCATCGCGTCCTGTGAATGATTGGGCTGCGCGTGCTACGGTTTTAGCAAGCTTAAAAATGGTGGATGCTGTTATCTGTTTTGAAGATGATACCCCCGAAACCCTAATTGCACAAGTTATTCCCGATGTGCTTGTAAAAGGTGGCGATTATAAACTGCACGAAATAGTAGGTGCCGGTTTTGTACAACAAAACGGTGGCCAGGTGGTAATAATTGATTTAGTAAAAGGTTTTTCTACAAGTACCATCATCTCTAAAATTGAAAACCAAAGCTAGTAATTGTAAGACCTTCACGTATTTTGAACACATTTATTATTCCGAATTAGATTACACCAAATCAGTTTTATTTAACTTGAGGCGCGTGGTAAATTTTAAACTAGCACACTTTTTTGGAATGCAAGAAATATTTTGAGCGAAGGTGTTTAGCATATAATTCATCCAATTATATACTAGTATCTAAAATCAACAAGCATCACGGCTTAAAGAAATCTAGCGAATTTTTTAGTAATTTCATGCAACTAGTAAACCTATTTCTTTATATTTCGTCATTCAATTAATAACACATAAACTCATGAAAAGAATTTGCGTCTTAATTTTATTTTTTATTTGCCTCACAGCACTCAAGGGATTTGCGACTCACTTAATGGGGGGCAACTTGTATTATACCTATACCGGTATAAATGGAGGCAATGGATATAGCAAATTCGATATTGAGCTAAAGTTGTATCGCTATTGTGCACCGGGCAGTTCACAAATGCCATCTAATTTTACTCTTGCTGTTTACGAGAACGATTCAGCAGCACCCAATGCTAATAAGATATTGTATAATACTTATATTTTTCCATTGGCTTCTCAGCAATTTATTACTCCACCCAATGCAAATGATACATGTGCTTTTTTACCAAATGAATGTGTAGAAGAAGGAATATACACAGGTTCAATTGAAGTGCCACCTAGCACAGGTGGCTATCATCTGCTTATGGAGCGCTGCTGCCGCAATCAAAATATTGTAAATGTTTTCAATCCGGGCGATGTAGGCATGGTGTTTTATGCCTTTATTCCGCCTACTACCGTTACAAATAATTCGCCACAGTTTCAGGTAGCACCTGTTCCGTACATCTGTGCCTTTGATACCGTTAGCATTTTAAATAGCGCAGTTGATCCTGATGGAGATATACTGGAATATAAATTTGTTACTCCATATGCTGGCATATCAAGTGGCAACAGTCCCAATCCTACCATGCCTTCGGTTTATTCATGGCCTATCGATACCGTTACTTACGATCTGGGCTTCTCTTCTGCACAACCCTTCGGAGTTGGAGGGTATCAGTTTATTAATTCGTCAACTGGCCTCACCTCTTATTTATCCCCAAATACAGGTTTTTATGTTGTTGCCGTTGAAATTATAGAATGGCGCAATGGAATTATTGTTGGCAAATCGCGAAGAGATTTGCAATTAATATTTATCACCTGCCCTATAAATCCAGCACCCGTGCTTTCTGCCCAAACCCAACAAATAAATTATACTGTACAGGCTGGTCAGCAACTTTGTTTTAATATTACATTTAATGATCCAAATGGAGATAGTGTGTTTTTTAATTCGAGTGGAAATATTTTTAACGGAGCTTTTTTTAATCCACCGGCAACCTTGGCACCAGCAGTTGGTCTGGCAACCGTTACTTCAACATTTTGCTGGACTCCGGCCTGTACCTTAAACTCAGCAGTTCCCTATAATTTTTCTGTGAGCACCAACGATAATGGTTGCCCGCCTAAAATTACCAATATAGTTTACAGTATAACAGTAGTCCCATTTGTTAGTAATATTCAAATTTCGGGGGCCGATTCTATTTGTGCAGGTGCTCTAAACAATATTGGTTACACCACCAATGGAAATAATGGTAGCACCTATACCTGGGTAATAAGTGGAGGGGCCATAACGAATGGGCAGGGAACAAATTCGATTTTTGTAGACTGGGGTCAGGTAGGCCCATATATACTCACCGTTACAGAAATAAGCGCTTCCGGTTGCCTGGGGCAACCGGTTACTAAAAACATTTATGTTAAGCCATCGCCTACAGCTAGCGCGGGTGTTGACAAGACATTTTGCTCAGGAGCAACAGTTACTCTTGGCAGCAGTGCGGCCAATGGCGTAACGTATACATGGAATCCCGCCAATGGATTATCTAATAGTGCCATCAGCAATCCTAGTATTACCTTAGCCAATGCAACACAAGCGCCAATAACATCCAATTATACGGTTACTGCTAACCTAAATGGGTGTTTGGCAAGCGATACGGTTACCTTAACTATAAACCCTACGGCAGTATCAAATGCGGGCACCAACCAATTCTTTTGCTCCGGAGATACAATTAATCTGGGTACACAGCCAACCAATGGTTATACTTACTCATGGACACCAGCTACCGGCCTTAGCAGCACTACAATTTCTAACCCTACCTTACAATTAATTAATAATGGCAGTGCTATCGTATATGCCACTTATTATGTTGTTACCAATAATACTTACAATTGTCCATCTTCAGATAGCGTTACCGTTGGTATCAATCCATTGCCGGTAGTGTTATCATCTGCTAATCCAGATACAGTTTGTGCAGGCAAGCCGGTGGTACTTAATGCAACAGGTGCCAGCAGCTATAATTGGGCAAATGCCAACAACCCGGGCACCAGCATTGGTATTGGAAGTTCGATAACGGTAAATCCAACCATTACAACAACCTATATTGTTACCGGTACAAGCGCCTCTAATTGTGAGAACACTTCATCTATAACGGTAGTTGTAAATCCATTACCCGCAATAGTTGCTTTTCAAAATCCTGATACCATTTGTCAGGGCGATTCTTCACTTATAAGTGTAAGTGGTGGCAACAGTTATGCATGGGCTTTGCTTACCGCGCCCAATCAGGTTATTAATACGGGTGTTTCATTTTATGTTTCGCCTATGGTAACCACATCGTATATAGCTACCGGTACAAACTTGAATGGGTGCGAAAATAAGGATACGGTAACCATTCATGTAAATCCTACACCGGTGCTTACCACCATCATTGGCACACTATCAGTATGTCCAGGAATAACTGGTCTTACCTATTATTTGCCCAATGGAAACACTTCTTCTACTTACAATTGGACAATTACCGGAGGAACAATCGTAAGTGGACAGGGCAATGACTCTATCCTTGTAAACTGGGGACCAACAGGTATTGGAGTAATATCCGTTATTGAAGTATCAGATAAGGGATGCGTTTCGGAAGATATTGGAATTACCATTTCTATAAACCCTGAACTTGAACCGGCCATTCCATTTGGAGATACAGCCTTATGTGCCAACGAGGCATTTGGCATAACGTATAGTTGCCTGCAAACACCCGGCAGCACCTACAATTGGTATACATCTAATGGCACTATAGTAAGCGGAAACGGTACAAACTCTGTAACTGTTAATTGGAATATAGCAGGCCCTGCCACAGTGTATATATGGTATCAGGAACAAACCACAGCCGATACTATATGCAGCGGCTGGAGTGATACCTTGGCAATTACCTTGTGGCCTGTGCCACAAACTTCAGCAATAAGCGCTTCGCCTGAAGTTTGTATTTATGATACTACCTCATTTGCTGTATTAAACAGCATTGGCAACAGTTATTTCTGGAATGCAGTTAACGGAAACATATCGATTGGGCAGAGCACTAACCAGATGAATGCCTATTGGACTGCAAGTGGGTTGCAACAAGTACAGGTAATTGAGACCAATTCCTTTGGTTGTAAAGACACAGCAGACTATACGATACTGGTTAATCCACTACCCAATGCTAATGCTGGAAATGATACATCGGTTTGCTCTGGTTTTAGCACAAACTTATTGGCAACAGGGGGTATTACTTATAGTTGGAGCCCGGGCACAGGGTTATCAAATGCTTCAATTCCAGATCCGGTAGCTACACCAAATGTTACCACAACCTATGCAGTATTAGTTACTGATACCAATGGATGTAAAAAGTTTGATTCGGTTATGGTAGTGGTTAATCCTTTGCCTGTAGTAGTTACCATCGCCAACCCTCCTGCTATTTGTATTGGCGACAGCTCGCAACTTAGTGCCTCAGGAGGAGCTACGTATCAATGGAGTCCTTCTAATTATCTTAACAATGTTTCGATTGCAAATCCTTATGCGAGCCCTCCAGTAAGTTCCACATATTTGGTAACTGTAACCGATACCAAAGGATGTAGCAGCAGCAGTTCAATAACCATAGTGGTAAACCCATTACCAATTATATCTACCAATAATGATCAAATTATTTGTAATGGTTCCAGTTTCTTGCTTACAGCCTTAGGAGGTGTAACATATCAATGGAGTCCTCCGGGCGGATTAAGTTCGGTAACTGGACAAAGTGTAAGCGCAAGCCCATCACAGCCCACCTTGTATATAGTTACCGGTACAGATGCAAATGGTTGCCAAAATACGGATAGCGTGTTTATCGATATAAATCCACAACCTAAGGCCAATTTTAGTATTCAACCTGATATTTCATGTAAGGGAGTTTCCATTCAGTTCGAAAACTTAAGCGCAGATGCATTGAATTTTGAATGGCAATTTGGCGATAACACAGCGAGCAGCGACATTAACCCGGTTCATTTTTATCAGTTAGGACAGCAAGCATTTGTTCAATTAATTGCATACAACAATTTTTGCAGCGATACCATTATTCTTTCAAATAATGTACTAACACTTTCGGGCTATTTGGATAGTACAGCAAATGTATTTACTCCCAATGGTGACTTAATCAACGATTGTTTTGGACTGCCATTAAATACCAAATTTGAAGATTGCATGACCATGTATGTATTTGATCGTTGGGGAGTGCTGATGTTTGAGAGTAATGCAAGTAGCAAGTGCTGGAATGGAAAAAATAAGCAAGGCAATGATGTGCCTACCGGAACCTATTATTATAAAATTAGAGTTGAGTCGAGCGAAGCATTCGGAGCTTTACAGTTATTAAGAAACTAAATAAGCCTTATTTATAGTTGGAGTACTACATTTTTTTACACTGTCAATAACTTGTTAATAACCATGTTGTATTTTACGTGAACAGTCTTAAAGTGTTGGCAAAATAAAATATTATATTGGTTAGTATGCAGCATCTTAGTTGAGACCTGTTGATAATTAAGCACTGAAACTCAGCACTGACAGTTATTGCAAGGCAATTTGGGCGAATGGATTTAATGCATAATCCAAAAAACTACTTTTGGCCATCATTTTCCAATCTACTGTAAAAACTGATTTTTTAATAGCAAATGAAGTAATTTCATAGGCCAGTATATTGTAAAATTCTCCAAATAAAAAAAACTTAAAAAATAAATACTTAAACAAATGGTTAAACACATCGCAAGAAAATTAAGCAATTCATGCCTGACATTGATGGTTATGTTAGGGCTGGTATCAAGCCAAGTGAATGCGCAAAATTCACCCTTTAACTATTATACCTTCGAGAATTCTGCTACTCCTATGAAAGATGATATGGGTAATGGCAATCTTGACCCCAATTATTATGGAGGCGTATACTCAATTCAGGCAAATGGCAAAGTTGGCAAGGCAATGGAAATAGGAGCTGCTACAAATTATATTTTGTGTGCTCAAACTCCATTAACTAACCAATTCACTTTTGAATTTATTTTCAAGGCATCAAGCGAATTTCAAGGGTGCAATATTTTTGGTCGTTGGGATGGTGCAGTTTCTGCAAGAATTGGGTACCCATATATATCGTTTAATACTAAATCTTCAAAAAATGGTCAAATTGCCGATGACCAATTCATGATTGATTTAAATGGAATAGGAAGAAAACAATATGGTTATTATTTAGATGGCAACTGGCATCACCTTGTATTTAAAGTTAACTTAACTACTGGTGTAAAAGAAGTTTGGGTTGATGGTCAATTGCCTACGGGATTTTCAAAGGCGATGACAGTGGCTGGTAGTTTATTCTCTGCGGCAGGAAGCCCTAACAACATTATGTTTTTAAATACCAATAGTTCATATTTAAAAATAAAAGCACAGATAGATGAAATTGCTATTTATAAATTGGCTCTCCCCAATAATGTAATCTATAAGCATTTTAACGAAGTTCAGGCAGGTAGCCACTATACCTTTACCAATAGTACAGTTGTACCACCAACAGCATCTGCTGTTACTGCCGGCATAGATATAAAGGAATTTGCTCCGGGTCACCCAAATTATACGGTTTCTGCAACCGATCAAATCCTTTCTTTCCCTGTACCACGTTTTAAGCCGGGTCATACCTTATTGAAAAACACCTCACTTGTTGATTATATTTATTTAGGAGGCCGATATCAACCAGGTGTTTCTGATAATCAAGCCCGTGATAATAGTGTTGCTATTCAGCGTGAGTTAGCTACAAACTTTAATCATAATGTGATAGTTGCTGGAAACACAGGTAGCTATACACAATTTAACAATACCGCGACTTTTAATGGTGCATGGGTTAAACTTGCTAACGATAATCCACAGTTTGGTGCTGCAGCTTTAAGTTTTTGGCCACACCTTAATCCAACCAATGCAGGCTATGCTTGGGGAAGCGCTTACGTAAATTGCGGATGCCTAAACAATAACAATTATTTGCAAAATGGTAACGGACAATTCCTTGACCTTTGGGGTAATGTTACCACACAACAAAAATACATGTCGCCTATTGCACCGGATTTAACTAATTTAGGTAATGATGGTATGACTCAAAAATTCTACCTCCAAAAATTACTTGACAACATGACTCGTCCGTTAAACCACATATTTGAAAACGGTGAGCAAATACCATATTACTTACCTCAGTTTCAAGGACCATCGAAAGATCCTAATGTAGTTAATGCTAAAAATGCAAGTGGGCTTGATTGGTATACCTGGTTAAGTAAGCGTTATACAGTTTATGCAAAAAACTATCGTGACAAGTTTATGAATATGCCTGCGTTGTCTAATACACGTTTTACTTATTATCAAATTGATGGACATGATACATACCGACAAAAATATTCTGAAGCACGCACTATTTCTACTCTAATAAACGGAACCAATTACGCTTCGGGCGACTTGTATATTAGATATCCATGGAACTGGCGCACACAATTTAGCGCATGGAATGGCTTACAATGGTTAATTGAATCACGTTACGAAGAATTGAAGAATGGCGATAAGTATTTTTCTCCTGCGGTAGCTGCCGGCTGGGATGATAACGAAGAAAACAATATTCGCCCTGCGCAATGGCTTGGCTTAATGAAAGTAATGAGCATGATGGGTGCTGAATTCTTTTACCCTTCTTATTTTGTAATGGGTCAACCTTGGCCAAAACCACAAGGTTACTTATGGCAATCGGCTATCCCGTCATATGCGCAAGCTGTTACATCGCGTTACGAAGATTTATTCCGCAACGGAAGTTTGATGGATGGTGATATGAAAGCCAATGAAGCAAATGTAAACAGTGGCCCTGCTTATATGTTCCGCACAGGTGATGATCGTAAGGTAATCGTTATTCGTAAGCATAATTCATTAAATAAATATGCAATTACTGGTACGCTTCAAAACAATTCGAACCAAAAAGGTAATGCCGAAATTGAAGGCGTTGCTACCTTTAAGTTGAATGGACAAACTATGAAAGTTAAAGTACGCAGACAAGGTAGTACATATTTATTTGATAATACGAATACTGCAAGTCCTGTATTTTATCAGTTAGATAAGTGGCACGAAGAAACACATCCTTCTTACTGGAATGGAGACTATAGCTTCGAAGCAGAATTGTTTGATAACATCAATACAAGCCTAGCAATTAAGACTGAAAGACCAGTTAATGCAGCTACCGGTGATTTTTCAGATTTCACCAGCTATGTTACCTTCAATGGTGGAGCCAAAACTGCGAATTATGATTTTGTATCTCGCGGAACTGTAAACAAGAAATATTATGTTTGGATTAAGGCACGTGCTAAAGGTGGTGTAAGTACTGGAGTATCTGTAAAACTGGATGGTCTTAGTGCTCAAAACATTGATTGCATTACCAAGACTGCCTGGACCTGGTATCGCGTTGCAACCAATAGCTTACCAACACAGTTTGCTAATGTAACTCCGGGAGCACATACCTTAACACTTACTTCTATTAATGCAAATATTGAAATCGATGAGGTATTTATCACTACTAACTCAGCAGCGTTATATGGTGCAGGCACTACAAGTTGCAATAGCAATGTTATTGCGGCCAATATAACAGCTAGTGGTGTTACTACTTTTTGTTCTGGCAAGTCAGTTGTATTAACCGCCAATACTGCAGCAACCTATTTATGGTCAAATGGTGCTACTACCAAATCAATAACTGTTAGTACAGGTGGTTCATATATAGTATCAATTACTGATGGACAAGGTGGAGCTGGAACTTCGGCACCAACTGATGTAACTGTATTGCCTGCTCCAAGTGCTACGATAACAGCAAATGGACCACTAACTTTTTGTAATGGTGCGAGTGTAAAACTTACCGCAGCTGCTAATAGCAGTTATTTATGGTTGCCTGAGAATAAGACATTCCAAACATATACCACCAGTGTTGCAGGAAACTATGCTGTTATTGTTACAGGTGCTAATGGATGTACCAAGCAATCTGCGTATCAAAATGTTGTTGTAAATAATTGTGTTGCACCATGTATTGTACCATTTGGATTGGATGTGCTTGTTAAATCAAACAGTTTTGCAAGATTGACTTGGGATAAGTCTTTAAAATCTGCCAATTATCAGATAGAGGTAAAAGATTTGGTAACCGGAGTAGTTAACACGTATACCATAGGGCCATGGCATAGCATCAAAGTTAGTAATTTGATTTCGAACCGCACGTATAACTGGCGTGTAAAGAGTATATGCAATGCCGTTTCAACCTCGTTTAGCTCCTGGGCATCGTTTAAAACAAATGCAGCCAAAGGTGGTATAGACTATGATGATGAAGGAGTATCTGTATTGTTTGATGAAAATGCATTATCGCAAGCCAATAATTTGATTGCATATCCAAATCCGGTTACTGACAATGTTTCGTTAGCTTTTATTTCAGATGTTAATGAAGAGCGTGAATTAATGATTTATGACGCCACCGGAAAAGTTGTTTGGTCGCAGTCTTTAAGCATTGTAGAAGGTATAAATAATCTTGTTGTAGATGTTTCAGCATTTTCCAATGGATTGTACATGGTACAAATTCCAAGCTCACAAGGAGCGTTAACTACAAGAATTGTAAAGAAATAAATTAGCATAAACTGCTATAATCAAAAAAGCCATCTTATTCAGATGGCTTTTTTGTTGGCTTTATTTATATTAATCAAAAGTTGATCATCACATTTGCTAATCTTGATTAACGTGCAACTATGCCATATTATGAAACACATTTTGCACATCCTCATCTTCTTCAATCTTATCGCACAAGGCCTGCACTTGTTCGGCTTGCTCCTCGGTAACTTCCACTGTATTTAAAGGTTCGCGCACTAGTTCGGCACTGGTGGTTTCAATACCACGCTCTTCAAGTGCTTTGCTCATGGTGCCAAAGTCTTCAAATGAAGAATAGAGAAAAACGTTTCCATCATCTTCTATAATATCAAGTAACCCGCTATCTATTAGCTCAAGTTCGAGATCTTCAAGGTTAAGATTGTTTTTCGGGAATTTGAAAAGCCCTTTTCTTTCAAACAGAAAAGAAACACTACCGCTGTTGCCCAGACTTCCTTCGCCACGATTAAAATACATGCGCATATTAGCTACCGTACGTGTGGTGTTATCTGTGGCGGTTTCTATTAATAGCGCAACTCCATGAGGGGCAAAGCCTTCATAAAGTGCCTCTTCGTAATCGCTAAGATCTTTATTTGATGCACGCTTGATAGCAGCTTCTATACGGTCTTTGGGCATGCTTGAGCCTTTTGCATTTTGCATAGCCTGCTTTAAACGCGGGTTATTTTCAGGGTTTGGTCCAGCCGATTTTACTGCCATCGAAATTTCTTTCCCTATGCGAGTAAAAGTCTTGCTCAACTTTGCATTGCGAGCAAATATCTTGTGTTTACGTTTTTCAAATACGCGTCCCATTTATGTTTTTATTTGATGGCAAATATAATCGAATAGAAGTTTTAATTCAAAATAAAACACATGTCTAGCCTGTCAACTTAAGTGGTAAAAAGGTAAATTGCAATAATTAATGTAAAAAAATAATGGAGCCAACGTATATAGTAAGGGTTACTGCTTCCGAAATGGAAGAGCTTTTGCTGCTAAGCCATACCACTTTCAAAGAAGCCTTTGCCTGGGGAAATACAGATGCCAACCTACAACATTACCTGAATTATAATTTAAGCATTACTAAACTTACCGAAGAGTTAAAAAATCAGGAAAGCGAATTTTATTTTGCCAAGACAAACAATCGCATTTCGGGTTACTTGAAAATAAATTTTGCCAAGGCACAAACAGAATTGCCTCTAGGTGGCGGAATCGAAATAGAACGCATTTATGTACTTCAACAATATCATGGCAAGGGTATTGCCCAGTTGCTTTATCAAACGGCATTACAACGCGCTACAGAATTAAATGCAGCGTTTATATGGTTGGGCGTTTGGGAAAAAAATATGCGCGCCATTAGTTTTTATAAGAAGCTTGGATTTGTAGAATTTGACACTCACATTTTCCATCTTGGCGATGATGCACAATTGGATATCATGATGCGCAAAATTTTGAAGTAAAACCGTATTCATTTCTTTTAAATAATCAATTATTTAACAATTGAATGAAGTAATCACTCAGAATTGGCCTTTATATTTTTACTTCCTTTGTCCCCCTGTCTTAGATTATCTAATATGAATTTCAAAACAATTTTTCTCAGTCTAATCCTTATTCTAAATTATTCAGAATATGCGATTGCGCAATTGGGTGTAGGCGGCCTTGGTGGAGGTAATGCTGCAAAGGTGTATGATGGCAAAATATCTGGCCGCGTGATAGATGCCTCAACAAACTTGCCTGTTGAGTTTGCTACCATTGCCCTAATTAATAAAGAAAATAACCGTGCTACCGATGGTGCAGTTACTGACGAACAAGGCGAGTTCAAAATTAAAAATCTTAAAAACGGCAATTACAAACTCAACATTACTTTTATTGGATACATCACTTTCGAAATAGACAGCATTGATATAAGTGAAAAAAAAACAAATTACAATCTAGGTAAAATTGTATTGCAACCAGATCAGAAGCTGTTGAAAGAAGCTGTTGTTGAAGGCGAAGTGAGTTTGATTGAAAATAAGATTGACAAAATAGTTTTCAATGCATCAAAAGATATAACCACCAAAGGAGGCAATGCAGGCGATGTACTTAAAAAAGTGCCCATGGTATCGGTAGACCTCGAAGGCAATGTAATGTTGCGTGGCACCACTAACATACGCGTGCTTATAAATAATAAGCCATCTTCTATTATGGCATCAAGTGTAGCAGATGCTATGAAAATGATACCGGCAGATGAAATTGATAAGGTGGAAGTGATAACTAATCCGTCTGCTAAGTATGATGCCGAAGGCACAGGAGGAATTATTAATATAATCACCAAGAAGAAAAACATGGAAGGCCTGAGTGGCTCATTTAATCTTGGCCTGGGAACTCGTTCCAGCAATTTATTTTCGAACCTTAATTATCGTAAGGGCCGCGTTGGAGTTGGTGGAGGAATTGGAGGATTTGGATATTTTGGATTGGGAAACAGTGTAGCCCTTAGGCAAAACGAAACTCCCGCAGGCGATTTTTATCTAAAACAAACAGGGGATAATCAAAACACCGGTGCCGGCCCTTTTGCTCAATTAAATTTTGATATAGACCTGAGTTCGCGAAATTCTATCGCCATCAATTCACGTTTGAATAATTTTTTTAATTGGTCGAACACACAAGTTGGCAATTTTGCTTCGGCCAACAATGAGAGCTTTGCTTTCCTTTTTGATAGAGACACACGCAACAAAACCCGGTCCATCGGTTTGGATGTTAGTGTCGACTATAAGCGTAGCTTTAAAAATCCCGATAAGGAATTTTCTATCAGTGGACAGGTTACCAATAACAACCGTAATGTTGGTTACGATGCACAACAGTTTAACAATGCTAACACATTGACCTTGGACGAAACCAGTTTGAATAAAGCAGTGAACCGCGAGTACACCTTGCAAGCGGACTATGTATTGCCCATAAACAAGAAAATTGAATTTGAAACCGGGGCCAAAGGTATTCGTAGAAATGTGAACAGCGAGTTTGATTTTGAGTTATTTGATTTTGTAACACAACAGTATAACTATGATAGTATACGTAGCAATAAGTTCGACTATGACCAGGATGTGCTTGCCGCATATGCACAGTCTTCATTTAAAATAAAAACCAAGTACGGCATAAAGGCCGGTGTGCGCTATGAGCGCACCATTATTAATGGTGATTTTAGCAGAAAGGACAATGTATTGTTCACACAGGATTATGACAATATAATTCCAAGCATAACAGTTAGCTATACCGGTAAAAAGAAAAACACGTTCAAGCTGAGCTATACCCAACGCATTCAACGGCCAAGTATGCAGTTTCTTAATCCATATGTAAATGATGCCGACCCTAAGAATATTTCGTATGGTAATCCGGCCCTCGATCCGGAGCTAAGTCATAGTTTCGAAACCGGCTACAATTTTTTTAAAGGGTTTAGTTCAATCAATACTTCGCTTTATCACAGACGTACCAACAATGCAATCGAAAATATTCGTTTTGTAAACTCGAACAATGCATTGGTAAGTACCTATGCCAACATTGGAAAAAACACTTCTACCGGTGCTACCATTGGCGGCAATTATATGTACCAAATGAAACTTATGATTGGTGGAAATTTCAACGTATTCTATTATACTGTTAAAAGCACCAATGATACGATTGACTTAACAAACGATGGAATAAATTATTCAATCAATTTCTTTGGTAGCTACACATTTAAAAACGGATGGGGGATACAAAGCTATTGTAACTTCAATGGTCCGCGGTACACCGTGCAGGGCAAGGCAACTTCATTCTTTTATTATAGCCTGGGCTCGCGCAAAGAATTTAAAAATAAAAAAGGAGGATGGGGAATTGGGCTCGATAATTTTGCAACACCCTTCATAAATTTTAAGAGCGAATATAACGACCCACGCTTTACAAGTACAAGCAACAATCGCATCTTATTTTTAGGAATTCGATTTAGCGTTGATTATCGTTTTGGTAAGATGGAATTTAAAAACAACGATAAGAAAAAGAAAATTAAAAACGATGACTTAAAACAGGGTGAAGGCGATGGAATGAGGTAAGCATGAGATTACACTAAAATGTAACGGTGTGTGTAAACGTTGTTAAAATAAACTGCGGGCGAGCCAAAGGCTCGCCCGCAGTATTTTCTCTCCCCATGTTGGAGTCCTCACCAACATACAATACATACAAGTACAAAGTTTATTTACTCACCTAACAAAAAACACATCTTCCAACAATCGTGTTAAATAACATTTGCCAATCCAAAAACTTTTATAACTTTACAACATCATTTTAAAAATCTAATAATATGAAAAAATCCACTAAGCCAGAAACCCGCACTGGCACGACAATTGCGGGGGGGGGCAATCTTAGTTGCTCTTTGTTTAATTAGCAATGTAATGGTAGCGCAGTTTAAGGCGGCCACGATTCAAGAATTATCTTATCTAAAAAATCCGGGGCCGAATCCAAATTACGGATTGCTTACTAATTCAGGCAATGACATTTTAAATGCAAGTTCTTCAGGCATTCCTTTTGAATTAAAAGTAACCGTATGGGATGGTGCAATAGCAGGCATGGGATGGACTTTTACTGACCTTAATACAAACTTAGAATACACTAATATTGAAGATATGCCAACTGATATGTGGGATCCGGATGTATGCATAATTCAACGTAATTCAGATTGGTATGCATTGATTGCATATTATAATTTTATATCAAATATGCCTTTCCTTCTAGTTGAAAAATTTGACCCGATTAATAAGACCTGGAGTTTAATTAATAATTATGCACTTGGCAGTGGCCAAGTGCAAACTGCAATTAATATTGATAGCGATCAAAAAGAACACTTCTTTGTTGTTTGGGATCAGTTAAATGGAGTAGGACAACATAAAATATTCGGTGCTGCTGGCGCTTATACTAATGGTGTGGGAATAGTGTTATGCATGAATAACTATGAATTTCCAGCTTTTAAAGAACCCAACGGTGTGAATGCGGTAAATTTCCCATACACAGTGCCGGATGTTGCAGTGATGGATTTGCCACCTCAAAATAATAATCCGGGTCAAGTTAAAGTTTCCTTTATGGGTGGCACATGTAATGCAGTTCCAACCGCTACTGCAACACTAAGTGTTACAGATGAGTTTCGCTTTACAAAATTTGGGGTTTGCAATTTTATTCCAATCTCATCTAATTTAGCTTACATAAAATATGAAATGCCAGGGTTTCAATTTGTCTGGCCACGAATTGCAAGACATAGAAGAAACGGATCACTTTCGGATTTGCAAGAAGGGTTCACAGTTGTTTATGAAAAGCATCAACCTAATGCAAACATATATGATATTGCAGGTTTAACCGTGTTTTATGATTATGTTATTATTCCCGGTGTATTAACGTTGTTGGTAACCGATAATGTCTATACAGATGGCCTTTGTGAATTTAACAATAATAGTTTACAAAAATTACCTCAAATAAACAATATAATAAATAGACGACCAGTAGTTTCTTATGAAAGAAAAAGTGGTGCTGTAAATGCAGGAGCCAAGCAAATCATGTGTATTGCATTTGAACATGCTGTCAATTATTTTCAAGGAATTGGATGGTGCGCATCTTTTTACGCACATAATTCAGATGGAAGACCATTCAGTGACCCACCTTTTCCACAACTACAGAATTGGGAATATTACCGTGTTCCAGTTACTACTTCTAACCGTAGTTATGGTATTTCTGTTTCTGGCGAAATGAGCGAAAAATTTATGTATTCATTCTTTACATTCCCACAACAAGAGATACGCCATAAAGCAGTAACTTCATTTGCTCACTTAAAAAGTGGAAACAGTTTTGACAATACTGAAATAGCAGTAAGCACCGAAATGTTGTATGATAATTTCAATCCAATATTTATAAATGAAATATATTCAGACATGCAATGGTCGGACATACAAGGGAAATTATTGTGCAACAATGTAAGTGAGTTTGCAGACATTAAAGCGAGTATTAAACCAGGAATATCTTACATGAGCTATCGAGATAGAGATGGAAAAACTCAGAAAGTAAAACTTGTGAAGTTATGAAAAGGTCAGTAGTATTATTGACCTTATTGTATTATAGTTTGTTCTCTAATCCAAAATTATATTCTCAGATACCAACCTTAAACAAAGAATGGGAAGTTGTTTTGGGTAGTGAAGCAAAAGAGCAATTTGACAGAGTTGGATTTATGGTTACTGATCATTTGGGCTTTATTTATTTAGCAACAAATAGCCCATCAAATGCTATTTCTGGTAACAAAACTGATCCAAGCTGTTCTATTGCAGACTCTATTTCTACATTAGATATATGGTTAATTAAACTTGACTCGAACGGAAATATAATTTGGAATCGTTCAATTGGGGGCTTAGATGGGGAATCTGTTAATAAAATATTGATGGCACCTTCAAACAGTAAAATCGTTTTGCTTGGAGCATCAAATTCGGAAGTTAGTTGTGAAAAATCACAAAACAGGTATGATCCTAATAGAGATACTTGGACCATAGAATTAAATTTAGATAGCAACGTAATATGGGACAAACGTTACGGAAGTATTGGTAAGGATCAAATTTACACAGGAGCAATCTCAAATAATGGAAATATTATTTTGGCAGGAGAAGCTGAAATATTTACTCCTAACTTAGATGTTACCGATACCAATGTTGGATTCTTAGAAGATATTTGGCTGTTAAAATTAGATAGTTTGGGAACTAAGCTTTGGGATCAAAAATATGGAAGTACGCTGTCTGATTATGCCTATTCAATTGTTCCACTTTCTGATGAACAATTCTTGATTGTGGCGAGTACCCCCGGCCAAAAGTCAGGAGATCTTAGCGACTCTTCGTTTTCAGCAATGTTCGATTCCACTTATTATAAATTGGATAATTGGATATTAAAGATTGATGAGAATGGAAATAAGATTTGGGATAATCGTTACGGTTGCCTAATGGCTGATGATGCCCCTTCTGGAGCAGCATTGTTAAATAGCGATGGTAATGTAGTTATTGGTGCTCATTTAGGTTTATCCTCACTGCAAGGTTATTTCTATCCTTGCAATGATGGCGTTGCAGATACCACACCGCGTGGCGGCTGGGATGCATGGATTTACAAAATTGATACTGCTGATGGCCATATTATAAGTGAGAGGAGATTTGGAGGAGATCGAAATGAGGTAATCAAACAAATAAGACAAACTTCTGACAAAGGATATTTGCTTGCCTGCACATCAAACTCAAATGCAAGTTTTGAAAAAAGCGAAAATCGCATAGGAACAAATGGTCAAAACTTAAACAATTATGATATTTGGTTAGTCCGTATGGATTCGGCATTTAATATTATTTGGGACAAAACTATTGGAACCGAATGGTATGATAGAGACCCTGATATTATTGTTTTAAGTGATAGTTCATTTATCTTAGCTTGCCCCGTAGAATTAGGTAATAACTTTGATGTTGGGCTTCCAATTTTTGATACGCTTGTAACGCAATGGCAAGGTAATAAAGGCGACATCTGGGTTTCCAAATGGTACATCCCCAATCCTGCACAAGTGCAAGAAATGAGTTTGGCAAGTTTTAATTTGCACCCAAATCCTGTTACTGATATTTTGTACATCACATTGCAAAATGCAAAAAACAAAACCTATCACTTACACGTACAAGATATGCAAGGTCGCATGGTAGTTCAACGGCAACTTACTATAACAAATTCAAACACAAGCGTGCAGGAATCGCATGATTGTCGAAACAGTATATATGAGGGTAATATAGAAGGAGGGAGTAAGGAGGTGGTTAAACTGTGATGTAACGGTTAGTGTAAACGTTAGTAGAATAAAGTAATAGCGGGCGAGCCTAGGGCTCGCCCGCATGTTTTGAGTAGAAATGTTATTGCGTTAGTTTGGCCTCTTTGTCCGCGTACAACATTTTTGATATTGTATTTCTTATGGTGCTTATTTTTGGCAGTACCATCAAAGCTTGCCTAATTATCACACTGCAGCCCAAGTTGGTGTCCTCACCAACATGCAAAACTTACAAGTACAACATATATTTACTCACCACCCCAAAACTACATCTTCCAACAATCAAGAAAAAAACATTTGCCAACTTAAAAACTTTTATAACTTTACAACATCATTTTAAAAATTTAATAATATGAAAAAATCCACTAAGCCAGAAACCCGCACAGGCACAGAAATTGCGGGGGGGGGCAATCTTAGTTGCTCTTTGTTTAATTAGCAATATAATGGTAGCGCAGTTTAAGGCGGCAACGATTGCCGAAACTACTTACCAAAAGAATCCCGGGCCAACACCATCTTATGGTTTGGTTGACAACACAGGTAACGACAGCTTGATTCAAACGATTAATCAAGTCAACTACGAATTTAAGGTAACTGTATGGGATGGCTCTATTCCATCTCTTGGGTGGGATTTTGTTGACAACACCGGTTCTTACTATGGTATTGAAGATTTGCCTACAGAGGTTATGGATCCTGATGTTTGCATAATGCAACGAAATTCTGAATGGCTTGCCTGTAATTGCATACAGGGATGCGAATAATAATCAACCAAAACTTTTAGTAGAAAAATTTAATACATCCTCAAAAACTTGGTCAATTCAAAGTAACACAACCTTAGGCAATGGCAACAGTGTTCATACTGCTATAAATATAGATAGTGACCAAGACGAGCATTTTTTTGTGGTGTGGGATCAATTTGATGCCAACAATAAAGTAAAAGTATTTGGAGCTGCGGGAGCACATAATGGTAGTAACTTGCAAATTTGCATGACCAACTTGAGTTTCCTACCTTTAGAGACAAATCAGGAACAAATCAAATAGACTTCCCCTACCATTATCCCGATGTTGCCCGTAATGGATTTGCCAAACAATAATAACAATCCTGGCCAAGTAAAGGTTACTTTTATAGGAGGAACATGTGCTACATTTCCATCGGCAATTAATATGCTATGTGTAACGGATGAATTAGTATTTTCTAAATTCGGCTTATGCCAATACACAGCACCATCACAAAATCTTGACTACGAAGCAGTAGCAAAATCAGGCGAGCAAATAGCCTGGCCGCGCATAGCACGTCACCGTAGAAACGGCTCTGTAGGTTATGTACAAGAAGGCTTTACCGTAGTTTACGAATTTCATAGGCCAAGTGCCGGCTTGTATGATATAAAAGGCAAGACTGTTTTTTATGATTATGTCACCAATGCTCCTAATCTTATAATTCATGAACATGATAGGATTTATACGGATGGGGGTATAGGTGCACAATTTGTAGGTTCACAAAATATATTACCTCCTATAAACAATATACTTAACAGACGCCCTGTAGTTACTTACGAGCGCAAGAGTGGTCATGTAGATCCAAGTTCTAATCAAATAATGTGTATAGACTTTGAACATGCAATTAATATTAACCAAGCTCAAGGATTTGTTGCATCGTTCTATGCGCATAATAGCAATGGCGCGCCATTTACAGATCCGCCATTTCCTCAGCCTTCAATTATTTATATTATCAAATTCCGACCAATGTGTCTGATAGAACCTATGGTATATCCGTATCAGAATTAAGCGAAAACTTTATGTATTCGTTTTCTAATTTTATCAGCAAACCATGCATCATAAGGAGGTGTCATCCTTTGCCCACTTGCGTCAAGGCATCTTTGCTAATGCAGATGCTCCATCTATTAAATGCATTACCTTGCATAATAACTTTATGCCTGTATTTTTTAATGAAGTTAGTGAAGATATGCAATGGACCGATACACAAGGTAAACTGCTCAGCACCAATATAGGCGAAGCTGAAAGTATCATAGTGAATTTAAATCCGGGCATATCGTATATGAGTTACCGCAATGCAGATGGCTATTTTCAAAAAGTAAAACTTATTAAACTATGAGACTTATAATTACATGCAGCACAATTTTGTGCTGCATGTTTTCTATTTTCAAGCACATTGTCAAGTACCATTGTTCAATAAAAGTTGGGAAATAATATGCGGAAGTCAGGGAGTTGAATGGTTTGATAGAAACAACTTTATGGTAAAAGATTTGAATGGTAATATTTTATTGTGTAGTTACTAGCCAGTCTGGTGCTCCAACTGGTAACAAAACTGATCCAAGTTGTATGTATAACGATACAACACTAACTTCAGACTCTTGGGCAGTCAAAATTGACAGTAGTGGAAGCAAGGTTTGGGATAGAGCTTTAGGTGGCATGTATGGAGAAAAAGCCAATCATGTGATGATAGATAATAAAGGCAACTTTATAATAACAGGTGCTTCCAATTCAGAGATAAGTTGTGAAAAATCAGAATCAAGATATGATAGTAACAGGGATACTTGGACCATTTCTATTGATTTGGATAGCAATGTGATTTGGGACAAACGCCTTGGCAATACCATAGAAGATGAGTTTTTCTGTGGCGATGTTGCTCCAGATGGTAGCATAATATTGGCTGGATATTCGCTTGCCTATTATCCCAACTTTGATGTTACCGACACCAACGTTGGATTTTTTGAAGATTATTGGGTAGTAAAATTGGATAGCCTTGGCAACAAAATTTGGGATGAAAAATATGGCAGTGCTTCAACAGATTTTGCAAGTTCTGTAATTGCATTATCAAACCATGCTTATATGATTATCGGAAGTTCAAATGGTACTAAGTCGGGCGATATGCACGATTCCTCTTTTTCGCATATATTAATTAATAATTTTCGAGAGGATAATTGGATAATTAAAATTGATTCGGCAGGTAATAAAATATGGGATAAGCGCTATGGTTGTTGGACAGCAGATGATAATCATACAGGTGCATCATTATTGAATAGCGATGGGGATGTAGTAATTGGCGCCTCGCTGGGAGGATATTCTGGCCCGATGGGAGTATATCCTTGTAATGATGGTGTTGCAGATACCGTAGCTCGCGGTGTTTGGGATGCCTGGATATATAAAATTGATACAGCCGATGGTCATATTATTAATGAGCGTAGATTTGGAGGAGACTTTAACGAAGCAATTTATCAAATAAAGGAAATGCCAGATAAAGGATATATCGTTGCCCTAAAATCCAACTCAAATGCAGGATTTGAAAAGAGTGAAAACCGCATTGGTTTTAATCAACAAAATACCAATAATTATGATATATGGTTGGTACGTATGGATTCGGCATTTAATATTATCTGGGACAAAACCCTTGGAACCGATGCCTACGATTGGGGTCCCAATGTTATCCCATTAAATGATAGTACATTCATCGTGTCAGCAATTATAGAAAAAGGCAACAGCTTTGATGTTGGCTTAGCCATGTTTGATACTGTAGCCTTTGGTACAGGATGGCTACGTGGCGACATCTGGCTCTCCAAATGGTACATCCCCAATCCTGCAAATTTGCAAGAAATGAGTTTGGCAAGTTTTAATTTGTACCCAAATCCTGTTAAAGATATTTTGTACATCACATTGCAAAATGCAAAAAACAAAAGCTATCACATACATGTACAAGATATGCAAGGTCGCATGGTAGTTCAACGGCAACTTACTATAACAAATTCAAACACAATCTGCTTGAATCGCATGATTGGCAACCCCATGTATATGTGGTTAATATAGAAGGAGTGAGTAAGAAGGTGGTTAAACTGTGATGTAACGGTTAGTGTAAACGTTCGTAGAATAAAGTAATCGCGGGCGAGCCTACGGCTCGCCCGCGTATTTGGAGTAAAGGTTTTTTCTGCCTCATACGTGTCATCGCTTGTTTGGCTTGCACCTATAGCACAATCATTCCTACCACGAAAAAGGTTTGGCGCGTTCAACAATCTTAAAAATAACATTTGCCAATCCAAAAACATTTATAACTTTACAGTATCATTTTAAAAATTTATATATTATGAAAAAATATACTAAGCCAGAAACCCGCACAGGCACAGTATTTGCGGGGGGGGGGCAATCTTAGTTGCTCTTTGTTTAATTTCTAATGTGATGGTAGCGCAATATAGGGCTGCATCAATTCCTGAAACTATTTGCCAAAGTTCTTCTGGCCAAATTAATTTCCCGACTACTTACCAAACAAGCAATGATATTTTTATTGGAAATGTAAATGGCGTGAATACGGAATTTAGCATTGTTGCTTGGGCTGGTGTCAATGGCGAGTTATTTTCAATGGCGATACAATAATAATGGCACCATATTTACAGATGTTTTTAATATTCCCTATAACATGAATGATCTTGATGTATGTATTTTACTACGGCCTAATAATTGGTTTGTTCTAATTGCATATAAAGATGTTTCTATCCCCAAATTACTAGCTTATAAATTTAATCCCATAAATAAAACATTTACGTTTGTGTCTAATACCACTTTAGGCAATGGAAACGGAATTTATACAGACATCCAAATAGATAGTGATCAATCAGAACATTTTTTTGTTGTTTGGGATCAACCCAACAATACTGGAGTAATTAAAATTTTTGGTGCTTCAGGAGGAATAGCAAACAATTCTATTTCTATTTGTATGACAAATTATGAATTTCCATTATTCAATGATCCAATAAGTGGAAGCACTGTGAATCCCCCTTATTATTTTCCGGATGTTGCGGTTATGGAGCTCCCTATCCCGTCTGTTGTAGATATTCAAATGCAGGCTAGAATTACTTTTGTTGGAACTAGTTGTAGTGCTTATCCAAATTCAAGCGGGATAGTTTGTATTCCTAACGATTTTAAATCAACAGATTGGATAAATTGCACATACAGTAACTTAAGTAATACCCTTGCTTATATTAAACCCCCTCCATCAGGTACTTTGTATATGAACCCGCGTATAGCACGCCATCGCAGAGCGACTACTATATCTAATTTGCAAGAGGGATTTACTGTTGTATGGTGGACTTATGGCGGGCCTCCTAATATAAAAGGCTTTACAACTTTTTATGATTATATTACAAATTCACCAAATTTATTAATTCACACTACAGATAATACTTATACAGATGGAACCAGTTATTTTGATAATTTGATTCCACAAATTGCATTACCAAATATTACTTCAGATTTGGGCGGTATTGATATTCGGCCTGTTGTAAGTTATGAAAGAAAAAGTGGCCTGGTAAATCCAAATTCAAAACAAATCATGTGTATTGGATTCAATTTTACGGACCCTGTTTCTGGTCACTCCTCATGTGCATCATTCTATGCAAGAAATTTAAATGGCAAACCGTATTGTACACAAACAGCAAATTCGCCACAAAACGAATATTATCGTATTCCTACTAATATAATAGACAAATGCTATGGAATAGCTGTGAGTGGCGAGTTAAGCGAAAGTTTTTTATATTCATGGATTGCTCCTGTCCTTGTACCACCATCAACAAACATATACAATAAAATAGTACAGTCGGGTGCGAATCTAAAGTCAGGTGATATGCAACATACTTCTGTGAATTATGAAATATTGAATGATCAATTTATTTCAGTAAATTTAAGTAATGCAACTAAGATAGTGTCCTTAATTGATATACAAGGCAAATCAGTAGTAAATGCAGAAAATATGCAAGTAAATAATTTGCAAGAATTAAATCAAGGTTTTTACTTACTAAGCTATTTGGATGCAAGTGGTGATGCCAATACAGTAAAAGTAGTAAAGCTATGAAAACCTGTGGGTTAATTTTCATACAGCTTGTTTTTCCTATTTTAATTTTAGGTCAGCCAGTCTTTAATAAATCTTGGGAAAAAATGATTGGAAGTCAAGGTAATGATTGGAATGGCTTTTATAAAAATTTTTTATTCAGAGATAGTAAAGGTTTTATATATATAGCTGCTAATTCCATTTCAGGTATACCTTCAGGCACCAAAACAGACCCTAATTGCATTCTAAATGATACTACTATTCCACCGCACGATATGTGGATAATAAAGTTAGATAGCATGGGTAATCAAATATGGGACAGAACTTTAGGTGGTTTAAACATTGATGTTGAATTTTGTATGTATCTAAGAAAAAATGGAAATTTATTAATAACCGGCTTTTCAAATTCTAAACAGAGTTGTGAGAAATCGCAAAATAATTACCAGAATGATTATGATGGATGGACAGTGGAATTGACTACTGATAGCGAAGTAGTATGGAACAGAAGATTGGGCACTAATTGTCTTGATAATTTTTATGAAATAGCAGAAGCACCAGATAGCAGCATATTATTGGGAGGGTATGCAGAATGTTTAAATCCGGGACACGATCTCACCGATACCAATGTGGGTTTTTTTGATGATATTTGGTTTGTAAAGTGCGATAAAAATGGCAAAAAGATATGGGATCAAAAATATGGTTCAACCGGAATTGAATATATAACTTCAATTATACCTTTATCAGATTATAGTTACATAATAATTGGTAGAACCGAAGGGCAAAAATCGGGCGATGTAAGCGACTCATCATTTTCCGAAAAATTTGATCCCACTTATTTTAAGCTAGATAATTGGATATTAAAAATAGATTCATCCGGTAATAAAATTTGGGACAAACGATATGGTTGTTTAAAAGCCGATGACGCCCCGGGTACAGCCCTTTTAAATAGTCAAGGTAATTTGGTGATTGGTGCTACATTAGGTTTGTCATCATTACAAGGGATATTTGAACCTTGCAATGATGGTGTTGCAGATACAGTAGCACGAGGCAGTGTTGATGCATGGATTTATATGATTGATACTTCAAGTGGAAATATCTTAAATGAAAAACGATTTGGCGGTGATCTTCATGATGGCATATTGCAGATAATTGAAATGAATGATAAGGGCTATTTAGTTTTATGCAATTCCAACTCACATGCAGGCTTTGAAAAATCAGAAAACCCCAAAGGCAATCAACAAGTTACTCATTTTGATATTTGGTTGGTGCGCATGGATAGTGCATTTAATATTATATGGGATAAAACAATAGGGGGGCTTGGCAATGAATATGGTAATGTAATAGTGTTAAACGACAGTACATTCATAATTGCATCAACAGTTGACTCAGGCGATAATTTTGATATTGGAGTTAGCTCAATTGATACAGTTGGCTTTCCTTGGAAGTACGACATCTGGCTCTCCAAATGGTACATCCCCAATCCTGCAAATTTGCAAGAAATGAGTTTGGCAAGTTTTAATTTGCACCCAAATCCTGCTACTGATATATTGTACATCACGTTGCAAAATGCAAAAAACAAAACCTATCACTTACACGTACAAGATATGCAAGGTCGCATGGTAGTTCAACGGCAACTTACTATAACAAATTCAAACACAATCATGCTTGAATCGCATGATTGGCAACCCGGTGTATATGTGGTTAATATAGAAGGAGTGAGTAAGAAAGTGGTTAAACTGTGATGTAACGGTACGTGTAAACGTTCGTAGAAAGTAATCGCGAGGGCGAGCCGTAGGCTCGCCCGCATTGTTTTTGGAGTAAAGGTTTTTTTCTGCCTCATACGTGTCATCGCTTGTTTGGCTTGCACCTATAGCACAATCATTCCTACCACGAAAAAGGTTTGGCGCGTTCAACAATCTTAAAAATAACATTTGCCGTTTCAAAAACTTTTATAACTTTACAACATCATTTTAAAAATTTAATAATATGAAAAAATCCACTAAGCCAGAAACCCGCACAGGCACAGTATTTGCGGGGGGGGGGCAATCTTAGTTGCTCTTTGTTTAATTAGCAATATAATGGTAGCGCAGTTTAAGGCGGCAACGATTGCCGAAACTACTTACCAAAAAAATCCCGGGCCAACACCATCTTATGGTTTGGTTGACAACACAGGTAACGACATCTTGATTCAAACGATTAATCAAGTCAACTACGAATTTAAGGTAACTGTATGGGATGGCTCTATTCCATCTCTTGGGTGGGATTTTGTTGACAACACCGGTTCTTACTATGGTATTGAAGATTTGCCTACAGAGGTTATGGATCCTGATGTTTGCATAATGCAACGAAATTCTGAATGGCTTGCCTTAATTGCATACAGGGATGCGAATAATAATCAACCAAAACTTTTAGTAGAAAAATTTAATACATCCTCAAAAACTTGGTCAATTCAAAGTAACACAACCTTAGGCAATGGCAACAGTGTTCATACTGCTATAAATATAGATAGTGACCAAGACGAGCATTTTTTTTGGTGTGGGATCAATTTGATGCCAACAATAAAGTAAAAGTATTTGGAGCTGCAGGAGCACATAATGGTAGTAACTTGCAAATTTGCATGACCAACTATGAGTTTCCTACCTTTAGAGACAAATCAGGAACAAATCAAATAGACTTCCCTTACCATTATCCCGATGTTGCCGTAATGGATTTGCCAAACAATAATAACAATCCTGGCCAAGTAAAGGTTACTTTTATAGGAGGAACATGTGCTACATTTCCATCGGCAATTAATATGCTATGTGTAACGGATGAATTAGTATTTTCTAAATTCGGCTTATGCCAATACACAGCACCATCACAAAATCTTGACTACGAAGCAGTAGCAAAATCAGGCGAGCAAATAGCCTGGCCGCGCATAGCACGTCACCGTAGAAACGGCTCTGTAGGTTATGTACAAGAAGGCTTTACCGTAGTTTACGAATTTCATAGGCCAAGTGCCGGCTTGTATGATATAAAAGGCAAGACTGTTTTTTATGATTATGTCACCATGCTCCTAATCTTATAATTCATGAACATGATAGGATTTATACGGATGGGGGTAGGTGCACTTTTTATAATACTTCAAATACAAAATTGCCTACAATAAATACCATACTTAACAGACGCCCAGTAGTTACATACGAGCGCAAGAGTGGACATGTAGATCCAAGTTCTAAGCAAATAATGTGTATAGCCTTTGAACATGCAATTAATATTAACCAAGCTCAAGGATTTGTTGCATCGTTCTATGCACATAATAGTAATGGTGCGCCATTTACAGATCCGCCATTTCCTCAGCCTTCCAATTATTTATATTATCAAATTCCGACCAATGTGTCTGATAGAACCTATGGTATATCCGTATCAGGGGAATTAAGCGAAAACTTTATGTATTCGTTTTCTAATTTTTATCAGCAAACCATGCATCATAAGGAGGTGTCATCCTTTGCCCACTTGCGTCAAGGCATCTTTGCTAATGCAGATGCTCCATCTATTAAATGCATTACCTTGCATAATAACTTTATGCCTGTATTTTTAATGAAGTTAGTGAAGATATGCAATGACCGATACACAAGGTAAACTGCTCAGCACCAATATAGGCGAAGCTGAAAGTATCATAGTGAATTTAAATCCGGGCATATCGTATATGAGTTACCGCAATGCAGATGGCTATTTTCAAAAAGTAAAACTTATTAAACTATGAGACTTATAATTACATGCAGCACAATTTTGTGCTGCATGTTTTCTATTTTTCAAGCACATTGTCAAGTACCATTGTTCAATAAAAGTTGGGAAAAATAATATGCGGAAGTCAGGGAGTTGAATGGTTTGATAGAAACAACTTTATGGTAAAAGATTTGAATGGTAATATTTATTGTGTAGTTACTAGCCAGTCTGGTGCTCCAACTGGTAACAAAACTGATCCAAGTTGTATGTATAATGATACAACACTAACTTCAGACTCTTGGGCAGTCAAAATTGACAGTAGTGGAAGCAAGGTTTGGGATAGAGCTTTAGGTGGCATGTATGGAGAAAAAGCCAATCATGTGATGATAGATAATAAAGGCAACTTTATAATAACAGGTGCTTCCAATTCAGAGATAAGTTGTGAAAAATCAGAATCAAGATATGATAGTAACAGGGATACTTGGACCATTTCTATTGATTTGGATAGCAATGTGATTTGGGACAAACGCCTTGGCAATACCATAGAAGATGAGTTTTTCTGTGGCGATGTTGCTCCAGATGGTAGCATAATATTGGCTGGATATTCGCTTGCTTATTATCCCAACTTTGATGTTACCGACACCAACGTTGGATTTTTTGAAGATTATTGGGTAGTAAAATTGGATAGCCTTGGCAACAAAATTTGGGATGAAAATATGGCAGTGCTTCAACAGATTTTGAAAGTTCTGTAATTGCATTATCAAACCATGCTTATATGATTATCGGAAGTTCAAATGGTACTAAGTCGGGCGATATGCACGATTCCTCTTTTTCGCATATTTTAATTAATAACTTTAGATACGATAATTGGATAATTAAAATTGATTCGGCAGGTAATAAAATATGGGATAAGCGCTATGGTTGTTGGACAGCAGATGATTATGCAGGTTCGGCCATATTAAACAGTGATGGGGATGTAGTAATAGGTGCTGAGTTGGGAGGATATTCTGGCCCAATGGGATCGTATCCATGTAATGATGGAGTAGCAGATACAGCAGCAAGAGGAGATAGTGATGCATGGATTTATAAGATAGACACAGCAGATGGTCATATAATTAACGAGCGTAGATTTGGTGGTGATCGTGGCGATGGCATTTATCAAATAAAAGAATTGACAGACAAGGGATATATCATTGCCCTAAAGACTAACTCAAATGCAGGCTTTGAAAAGAGTGAAAACCGCATTGGTTTTAATCAACAAAACGTAAACAATTACGATATATGGTTGGTGCGTATGGATTCAGCATTTAATATTATCTGGGACAAAACCCTTGGAACCGATGCCTACGATTGGGGTCCCAATGTTATCCCATTAAATGATAGTACATTCATCGTGTCGGCAATTATAGAAAAAGGCAACAGCTTTGATGTTGGCTTACCCATGTTTGATACTGTAGCCTTTGGTACGGGATGGCAACGTGGCGACATCTGGGTTTCCAAATGGTACATCCCCAATCCTGCGCAAGTGCAAGAAATGAGTTTGGCAAGTTTTAATTTGCACCCAAATCCTGTTAAAGATATTTTGTACATCACATTGCAAAATGCAAAAAACAAAAGCTATCACTTACACGTACAAGATATGCAAGGTCGCATGGTAGTTCAACGGCAACTTACTATAACAAATTCAAACACAATCATGCTTGAATCGCATGATTGGCAACCCGGTGTATATGTGGTTAATATAGAAGGAGTGAGTAAGAAGGTGGTTAAACTGTGATGTAACGGTTAGTGTAAACGTTCGTAGAATAAAGTAATCGCGGGCGAGCCGTAGGCTCGCCCGCAGTGTTTTGGAGTAAGGGCTTTTTTCTTCCTGATATGTGCTATTTCCTGCATGATTGGTTCATACTTAAGGCGTATTTATTTTAACCACAAAAAAAGTCTAACGCTAACAACAATCAAGAAAAAAACATTTGCCAATTCAAAAACTTTTATAACTATACAACATCATTTTAAAAATCTAATAATATGAAAAAATCCACTAAGCCAGAAACCCGCACTGGCACGACAATTGCGGGGGGGGGGCAATCTTAGTTGCTCTTTGTTTAATTAGCAATGTAATGGTAGCGCAGTTTAAGGCGGCAACGATTGCCGAAACTACTTACCAAAAAAATCCCGGGCCAACACCATCTTATGGTTTGGTTGACAACACAGGTAACGACATCTTGATTCAAACGATTAATCAAGTCAACTACGAATTTAAGGTAACTGTATGGGATGGCTCTATTCCATCTCTTGGGTGGGATTTTGTTGACAACACCGGTTCTTACTATGGTATTGAAGATTTGCCTACAGAGGTTATGGATCCTGATGTTTGCATAATGCAACGAAATTCTGAATGGCTTGCCTTAATTGCATACAGGGATGCGAATAATAATCAACCAAAACTTTTAGTAGAAAAATTTAATACATCCTCAAAAACTTGGTCAATTCAAAGTAACACAACCTTAGGCAATGGCAACAGTGTTCATACTGCTATAAATATAGATAGTGACCAAGACGAGCATTTTTTTGTGGTGTGGGATCAATTTGATGCCAACAATAAAGTAAAAGTATTTGGAGCTGCAGGAGCACATAATGGTACTAACTTGCAAATTTGCATGACCAACTATGAGTTTCCTACCTTTAGAGACAAATCAGGAACAAATCAAATAGACTTCCCCTACCATTATCCCGATGTTGCCGTAATGGATTTGCCAAACAATAATAACAATCCTGGCCAAGTAAAGGTTACTTTTATAGGAGGAACATGTGCTACATTTCCATCGGCAATTAATATGCTATGTGTAACGGATGAATTAGTATTTTCTAAATTCGGCTTATGCCAATACACAGCACCATCACAAAATCTTGACTACGAAGCAGTAGCAAAATCAGGCGAGCAAATAGCCTGGCCGCGCATAGCACGTCACCGTAGAAACGGCTCTGTAGGTTATGTACAAGAAGGCTTTACCGTAGTTTACGAATTTCATAGGCCAAGTGCCGGCTTGTATGATATAAAAGGCAAGACTGTTTTTTATGATTATGTCACCAATGCTCCTAATCTTATAATTCATGAACATGATAGGATTTATACGGATGGGGGTATAGGTGCAATTTTCTATAATACTTCAAATACAAAATTGCCTACAATAAATACCATACTTAACAGACGCCCAGTAGTTACATACGAGCGCAAGAGTGGACATGTAGATCCAAGTTCTAAGCAAATAATGTGTATAGCCTTTGAACATGCAATTAATATTAACCAAGCTCAAGGATTTGTTGCATCGTTCTATGCACATAATAGTAATGGTGCGCCATTTACAGATCCGCCATTTCCTCAGCCTTCCAATTATTTATATTATCAAATTCCGACCAATGTGTCTGATAGAACCTATGGTATATCCGTATCAGGGGAATTAAGCGAAAACTTTATGTATTCGTTTTCTAATTTTTATCAGCAAACCATGCATCATAAGGAGGTGTCATCCTTTGCCCACTTGCGTCAAGGCATCTTTGCTAATGCAGATGCTCCATCTATTAAATGCATTACCTTGCATAATAACTTTATGCCTGTATTTTTTAATGAAGTTAGTGAAGATATGCAATGGACCGATACACAAGGTAAACTGCTCAGCACCAATATAGGCGAAGCTGAAAGTATCATAGTGAATTTAAATCCGGGCATATCGTATATGAGTTACCGCAATGCAGATGGCTATTTTCAAAAAGTAAAACTTATTAAACTATGAGACTTATAATTACATGCAGCACAATTTTGTGCTGCATGTTTTCTATTTTTCAAGCACATTGTCAAGTACCATTGTTCAATAAAAGTTGGGAAATAATATGCGGAAGTCAGGGAGTTGAATGGTTTGATAGAAACAACTTTATGGTAAAAGATTTGAATGGTAATATTTATTGTGTAGTTACTAGCCAGTCTGGTGCTCCAACTGGTAACAAAACTGATCCAAGTTGTATGTATAATGATACAACACTAACTTCAGACTCTTGGGCAGTCAAAATTGACAGTAGTGGAAGCAAGGTTTGGGATAGAGCTTTAGGTGGCATGTATGGAGAAAAAAGCCAATCATGTGATGATAGATAATAAAGGCAACTTTATAATAACAGGTGCTTCCAATTCAGAGATAAGTTGTGAAAAATCAGAATCAAGATATGATAGTAACAGGGATACTTTGGACCATTTCTATTGATTTGGATAGCAATGTGATTTGGGACAAACGCCTTGGCAATACCATAGAAGATGAGTTTTTCTGTGGCGATGTTGCTCCAGATGGTAGCATAATATTGGCTGGATATTCGCTTGCCTATTATCCCAACTTTGATGTTACCGACACCAACGTTGGATTTTTTGAAGATTATTGGGTAGTAAAATTGGATAGCCTTGGCAACAAAATTTGGGATGAAAATATGGCAGTGCTTCAACAGATTTTGCAAGTTCTGTAATTGCATTATCAAACCATGCTTATATGATTATCGGAAGTTCAAATGGTACTAAGTCGGGCGATATGCACGATTCCTCTTTTTCGCATATTTTAATTAATAACTTTAGATACGATAATTGGATAATTAAAATTGATTCGGCAGGTAATAAAATATGGGATAAGCGCTATGGTTGTTGGACAGCAGATGATTACCATACTGGTGCATCCTTATTGAATACCGATGGTGATGTGGTGATTGGTGCTTTGTTGGGAGAATATTCTGGCCCGATGGGATCGTATCCATGTAATGATGGAGTGGCTGATACTATAGCAAGAGGTATTGATGATGCATGGATTTATAAGATAGACACAGCAGATGGTCATATTGTAAATGAGCGAAGGTTTGGTGGAGATAAAGGCGAGGCAATTATTCAAATAAAAGAATTGACCGACAAGGGATATATCATTGCCCTAAAGACTAACTCAAATGCAGGATTTGAAAAGAGTGAAAACCGCATTGGTTTTAATCAACAAAACGTAAACAATTACGATATATGGTTGGTGCGTATGGATTCAGCATTTAATATTATCTGGGACAAAACCCTTGGAACCGATGCCTACGATTGGGGTCCCAATGTTATCCCATTAAATGATAGTACATTCATCGTGTCGGCAATTATAGAAAAAGGCAACAGCTTTGATGTTGGCTTACCCATGTTTGATACTGTAGCCTTTGGTACGGGATGGCTACGTGGCGACATCTGGGTCTCCAAATGGTACATCCCCAATCCTGCAAAAGTGCAAGAAATGAGTTTGGCAAGTTTTAATTTGCACCCAAATCCTGTTAAAGATATTTTGTACATCACGTTGCAAAATGCAAAAAATAAAACCTACCACTTACACGTACAAGATATGCAAGGTCGCACAGTAGTTCAACGGCAACTTACTATAACAAATTCAAACACAATCATGCTTGAATCGCATGATTGGCAACCCGGTGTATATGTGGTTAATATAGAAGGAGTGAGTAAGAAGGTGGTTAAACTGTGATGTAACGGTTAGTGTAAACGTTCGTAGAATAAAGTAATCGCGGGCGAGCCGTAGGCTCGCCCGCAGTGTTTTGGAGTAAAGGTTTTTTTCTGCCTCATACGTGTCATCGCTTGTTTGGCTTGCACCTATAGCACAATCATTCCTACCACGAAAAAGGTTTGGCGCGTTCAACAATCTTAAAAAAAATATTTGCCAATTCAAAAACTTTTATAACTTTACAACATCATTTTAAAAATCTAATAATATGAAAAAATCCACTAAGCCAGAAACCCGCACTGGCACGACAATTGCGGGGGGGGGGCAATCTTAGTTGCTCTTTGTTTAATTAGCAATGTAATGGTAGCGCAGTTTAAGGCGGCCACGATTCAAGAATTATCTTATCTAAAAAATCCGGGGCCGAATCCAAATTACGGATTGCTTACTAATTCAGGCAATGACATTTTAAATGCAAGTTCTTCAGGCATTCCTTTTGAATTAAAAGTAACCGTATGGGATGGTGCAATAGCAGGCATGGGATGGACTTTTACTGACCTTAATACAAACATAGAATACACTAATATTGAAGATATGCCAACTGATATGTGGGATCCGGATGTATGTATAATTCAACGTAATTCAGATTGGTATGCATTGATTGCATATTATAATTTTATATCAAATATGCCTTTCCTTCTAGTTGAAAAATTTGACCCGATTAATAAGACCTGGAGTTTAATTAATAATTATGCACTTGGCAGTGGCCAAGTGCAAACTGCAATTAATATTGATAGCGATCAAAAAAGAACACTTCTTTGTTGTTTGGGATCAGTTAAATGGAGTAGGACAACATAAAATATTCGGTGCTGCTGGCGCTTATACTAATGGTGTGGGAATAGTGTTATGCATGAATAACTATGAATTTCCAGCTTTTAAAGAACCCAACGGTGTGAATGCGGTAAATTTCCCATACACAGTGCCGGATGTTGCAGTGATGGATTTGCCACCTCAAAATAATAATCCGGGTCAAGTTAAAGTTTCCTTTATGGGTGGCACATGTAATGCAGTTCCAACCGCTACTGCAACACTAAGTGTTACAGATGAGTTTCGCTTTACAAAATTTGGGGTTTGCAATTTTATTCCAATCTCATCTAATTTAGCTTACATAAAATATGAAATGCCAGGGTTTCAATTTGGCTGGCCACGAATTGCAAGACATAGAAGAAACGGATCACTTTCGGATTTGCAAGAAGGGTTCACAGTTGTTTATGAAAAGCATCAGCCCAATGCAAACATATATGATATTGCAGGTTTAACCGTGTTTTTTGATTATGTTATTATTCCCGGTGTATTAACGTTGTTGGTAACCGATAATGTTTATACTGATGGAAGCGCTGTATTTAATAATGATCCATCAAAAAAATTACCTCAAATAAACAATATAATAAATAGACGACCAGTAGTTTCTTATGAAAGAAAAAGTGGTGCTGTAAATGCAGGAGCCAAGCAAATCATGTGTATTGCATTTGAACATGCTGTCAATTATTTTCAAGGAATTGGATGGTGCGCATCTTTTTACGCACATAATTCAGATGGAAGACCTTTTACTGAAACAATTGGTCAAACACCAAATTGGTTGTTTTATCGTGTTCCATTTGTTACATCTAACCGTAGTTATGGTATTTCTGTTGCTGGCGAAATGAGCGAAAAATTTATTTATTCTTTCTTTACATTTCCTCAACAAGAGATACGTCATAAGACAGTAGCTTCATTTGCACATTTAAAAGAAGGAGCGGGGTTTGCGAATAACGAAATATCAATAAACACTGAAATATTGTACGATGATTTTAATCCAATGTTTATTAATGAAATATATTCAGACATGCAATGGACGGACATACAAGGGAAATTATTGTGCAACAATTCAAGTGAGTTTGCAGACATTAAAGCAAGCCTTAAACCGGGAATATCTTACATGAGCTATCGAAATAAAGAAGGAGTTCATCAAAAGGTAAAGCTCGTGAAATTATGAAAATATTTGTTGTTCTAATCATTGTAATCGTCAGCTTGTATATCACAGAAAGCTCTTCGCAAGTTCCTTTACTAACGAAAGAATGGGAAAAAATGTTTGGGTCAGAAGGAGTAGAGTTTAGTTATCGAAATTCGATAATTGTATCTGATATAAACGGAAATATTTATCTTGCAACTACAAGTGTTTCAGGTGCTGCATCTGGAAATAAATTTGACCCAAGTTGTTCAATAGTAGATTCAATTACGGAGGCAGATATTTGGCTCGTTAAATTAGATTCAGCTGGAAATCAAATATGGGATTGGGCCATCGGAGGGTTAGAATGGGAAGAAATCAACTCTATTATGATGAGTAATGATAAAAATAAAATTATTTTAGCAGGTGGTTCCAATTCAGATATAAGTTGCGAAAAGTCACAAGGCAGATATGATCCATATCATGATACATGGCTAATAGAAGTAGATTTAGACAGTAATGTTATATGGGATAAACGGTATGGTAGTGTTTATAAAGAAAGAGTTTACACAGGAGCCATTACGAATAATGGTAATATAATAATAGCAGGTGAGAGTGAAGCATTTTCTCCTAATCTGGATGTTACTGATACTAATGTTGGATTCTTTGAAGATATTTGGCTGTTAAAATTAGACAGCTTAGGTAATAAACTATGGGATCAAAAATATGGAAGTACGCTTTCTGATTATGCCCAGGCACTCGTTCCACTTTCTGATGAACAATTCTTGATTGTGGCGAGTACCCCCGGCCAAAAGTCAGGAGATCTTAGCGACTCTTCTTTTTCTGCCATGTTTGATCCCACTTATTATAAATTGGATAATTGGATATTAAAGATTGATGCGAATGGAAATAAGATTTGGGATAATCGTTACGGTTGCCTAATGGCTGATGATGCCCCTTCTGGAGCAGCATTGTTAAATAGCGATGGTAATGTAGTTATTGGTGCTCAATTAGGTTTATCCTCACTGCAAGGCAATTTCTATCCTTGCAATGATGGTGTTGCAGATACCACACCGCGTGGCGCCTGGGATGCCTGGATTTATAAGATTGATACTGCCGATGGCCATATTATAAGTGAGAGGAGATTTGGAGGAGATCGAAATGACGTAATCAGACAAATAAGACAAACTTCTGACAAAGGATATTTGCTTGCCTGCACATCAAACTCAAATGCAAGTTTTGAAAAAAGTGAAAATCGCATATGAACAAATGGTCAAAACTTAAACAATTATGATATTTGGTTAGTAAAAATGGATTCTTCGTTTAATATCATTTGGGATAAAACTATTGGAACAGAAGGGTTTGAACATGACCCTGATATTATTGTACTAAGTGATAGTTCGTTCATTATGGCCTGCCAAGTAGAATTAGGCAATAACTATGATGTAGGCTTGCCCATGTTTGATACTGTAGCCTTTGGTACAGGATGGCAACGGGGCGACATCTGGGTTTCCAAATGGTACATTCCCAATCCAGCCCAAGTGCAAGAAATGAGTTTAGCAAGTTTTAATTTGTACCCCAATCCTGTTAAAGATATTTTGTACATCACATTGCAAAATGCAAAAAACAAAACCTATCACTTACACGTACAAGATATGCAAGGTCGCATGGTAGTTCAACGGCAACTTACTATAACAAATTCAAACACAATCATGCTTGAATCGCATGATTGGCAACCCGGTGTATATGTGGTTAATATAGAAGGAGTGAGTAAAAAGGTGGTTAAACTGTGATGTAACGGTTAGTGTAAACGTTCGTAGAATAAAGTAATCGCGGGCGAGCCGTAGGCTCGCCCGCAGTGTTTTGGAGTAGAATGTTATTGCGTTAGTTTGGCCTCTTTGTCCGCGTACAACATTTTTGATATTGTATTTCTTATGGTGCTTATTTTTGGCAGTACCATCAAAGCTTGCCTAATTATCACACTGCAGCCCAAGTTGGTGTCCTCACCAACATGCAAAACTTACAAGTACAACATATATTTACTCACCCACCCCAAAACTACATCTTCCAACAATCAAGAAAAAAACATTTGCCAACTTAAAAACTTTTATAACTTTACAACATCATTTTAAAAATCTAATAATATGAAAAAATCCGCTAAGCCAGAAACCCGCACTGGTAGAGTATTTGCGGGGGGAGGGATAGCCTTCAATTATTTGCAGATTTTATTAAAGAATCAGCTAATTCTATTTGTTTTATTTCTTATTGCTGGATGCCAAAAGAACATTTGGTCAATAAACATTCCTATCTAACAACTATTAATTCTTTGGTTAAAGATGGTAGCTATCCATGTAAAGTTAATATTTGTAATGGAGTTGTTCAATTTGTAGATACTCCGGCATATGAGGATGTGTATGCATGTTTAGAAGCAGAATATGAAACCTGGAACGATGATTTTGATGCAGCACACATGGGTATGAGTGATGACCAAATTCAAGATGAAATAGATATAACAGGATGGGACGAAAATTATGAATTGCATCAATTCTACATAAACAACTCCTTTAGTTCATATTTTGCTTATTTAGATGTATTAGAAAATAACTGGCTTTTAAATGGCAATTGGAATCCTACAACAGATCCAGAATTGCTTGACTATTTTGATGACGACATTACCAACTCCTTTTTTAATTCAAATGGTATGCTTTTGATTGGCACAACGCTTTTGGTAATAGATAATAAAGGAGAATTATGGACAATATCTAATGCTAATTGTAATACAATATTAAGCACCAGTCAAGACCCTGCACTTTTGCAAAACACTCCGAATGCGACTTTGCAAAAAAGTAAGCCACCTCATCCAAATGGATGCCTCACTGAGGTGCGAGAGATAGGGTATCATCCTTATTCGTGTAACTCTAAAGATAGGTTTTTTAAAGCGAAAATAAAATATGTATTAAATGCTGATGAATCTGGTAGTATTCCTCTTGATTGGAAATATAGTCAAAAATTTAAAGGAAAAGTAACAGCTTATAGAAAGAAGAACAATAAATGGAAAAGGGCGCGAACTATACTATTTGTAAAAGTTGAAATTGCAAGGACGTATGATTGCCAAGATATTGAATCTATTTTACCGGATGAAAATGGCCCAAAACAAAGAAGCAAACTAAAAAAAATAGGCTATGCTTCAAATAATGTATTGACCCCTTATTTTCTACCTCTATCTTTCAAAGGGACATTTATTGATATGACTTGCAATGAGGTTTTCGTAATGACAAAATAATTAAGAAGGGAGGCAAACTACTTTGCTTCCCTTTTTTCTTTTCTACAAGAAATCAGAGAAACTTCAATTGATTTTTTCAATTTTGTCATTAGAGCTTATATCGAATAAGGTTGGTAAATAAAAGAAACAATTTATCGTTGATATGAAAGCGCCATTTTACTCAATAATTGAAAAAAAATGTATGACTTCATCAATCAAACAATATTGAAATTAGAACAGTTTCTTATTAAATGTAATCTTTATTGTAAAATAAGAAGAATGAGAACAACAATTCTATTAAAAGTATTTTCGGTTTTAATTATTACACTTAGCAATCATATTGGGTTTTGCCAAAATGGCTTTTATAAACATTCCTTAAATCTTAAATATACAAAGAGATATATTGAAAAAAATGAAATATATGATCCTAGAGGCCCGGCAAGTTTTTTTCCGGCAAACTCACAAGGTGAAAAATTCTCAATTGGCTATCGAAGGCAAATAAAAAGTGGGACATTTTTATTTGCAGCTGCAAGTTTTGGAAAAAACACATATGGATACGGTTTACAAATTAAGCAATATCAATTACCTGAGATAAGAGATTTTGGGTTTCAATCTGAAAAAATCTTGGCATTAAATAATGGAAGTTTCGAATTTGGTTATTCCAAACAAATTTGGAAAAATAAAATAATTGACATTTCAGCCATGGGTGGGCTTAATGTTTACATGCAAGGAAGATATGATAGCGTATATTCTTGGGAATCAAGAAATACATATTTTGTTCAGCTTCCGGCAGTGGATCCCGATACAATCTATTTTAGGTATTCGATTAAAAACTTAAAATCTCGTGGTTTAAATTATTTTCCATCGGCATTTATTAATGCCGAAATAGGTTACAAATTCTTACCCAGGCATAAATTAATTTTTGGTCTTGGGTATACTTTTTCACTAAAGGAGTTAGTATCTGGCGATTATGTATTGTTTCCAACCACAGTCAGCAGTTCTTCAGGTAAGTGGAAACTTAGGGGCAATTCAATTGATTTATCAATTGGTTATGCTTATTTATTCAATAATAGAGTAAGGCAACCTGATTCTTTACCTCAAAGTAGTTATAAAACTAAAAACTCAATTTTCTTTAGCTACGAAAAAAAGCATTTAGAAAAAACTGATTATTATAATATTAAGGGGCCTGGAAAATTTAACCCTATTCCTTCTTTAGGTTTCCGTTTCTGTTTAGGGTATAAAATCGCCTTTAAAAACAAAAATGCTCTGCTTTTTTCATTTGGCCTCGGTCGTCATAATTATAAATTTGGTGTAAATATTAAACCTTTTCAATTTCCAGAATTAGGCAGTTATGATATTCGTTATACAACATTATTTAACGGTTCAATGACCCTTGTGACCTTGAAAAACTTTTCTTTTGGCGCTCATTATTCTAAACATATTTTCAATTACCAAAAGGTTGACTGTTCAGTCAGAGCAGGACTTGTTTTTTATTATCAAGGTGATGGATTTATTTCGGCCAAAAGTAGTGTTTCTCGTAATCTTATTTATTCTCCTAAAGTAAATCCAGACACGATATACTACGAATATTTTATGACCAATCTGGAGGAATCAGATAAAATTATACACCCAACTGCTAACGTACAAATAGAGTTGGGATATTGTTTGCAATTAAGACATAGGTTCTTCATTACATGCGCATATGAGTATTCATTTAGTGATTTTGCATCTGGTGAATATAAAATGTTTCCCAATACAATCAGTAAATCTTCTGGGCAGTGGAAACTACGAGGAAACTCATTTAATTATGGGCTGGGATATGCATATTTATTAATTAAAAAAAGGAGTTAAGAAAATAATCTATAGTTAGTATATCTCACAACACCAATGCAGCTTAAAACGAATGTATCTTGTTGTGTTTAAATTGCTGCTCCCGATATTTTTGCTTAATACTTGCAAGCATATGCCCCTTCAAATGTTTAATAATAGTTGTCGCTAATTATGCCAACTATACACATTTAAATCAAAGCAGACTTTATTATCACTCATCCTTTTTTTCTTTAATCGCAATAATTTTCTTTGTTTGCATGGCCTTGTTGCACAAAATAAACTTCCACCAATGAATGTAATGATAGAACCCACTTGGAAACAAGTTCTGCACGAAGAGTTTGACAAACCATATTTTCTGCATTTGGTCGAGTTTTTAAAACAGGAGAAATCGCAGTACATCATATATCCTCCCGGCAATAAAATTTTTGCTGCATTTAATTATGCTCCTTTTGATAAAGTAAAAGTTGTCATACTTGGACAAGACCCCTATCATGGGCAGGGGCAAGCAAATGGCTTATGTTTTTCGGTAGAGCGAGGTGTGGCAAAACCACCTTCGTTGCAAAATATTTTTAAAGAATTAAATACCGATGTTGGTGCTGCCATACCCTTACATGGCGACTTGCAGGCTTGGGCAAAGCAAGGGGTATTATTACTAAATGCAATACTTACGGTGCGTGCCAATCAGGCGGCATCACATCAGCAAAAGGGTTGGGAAACGTTTACAGACACCGTTATTCAAAAACTGTCGGAGCAACGTTCCGGATTGGTATTTATGCTATGGGGAAATTTTGCAAAGCAAAAGGCAGTGCTGATTGATAGCAACAAACATCATGTGCTAATGGCGGCCCATCCCTCGCCTTTAGCGCGGGGAGCTTTTTTCGGCTGCAAACATTTTTCTACAGCTAACCAATTTCTTAGTGAGCAAGGGCAGCCTCCAATCAACTGGAAGATTGTATAATATTGTGTTGCCTTTAATCGTTCAGTTTATTATAAATTTGTTCCATAGTCATACGCAATAGTTGTGAAAAAATCTGTATCAACCTCCATTTCTAATGCATCTCCATCTTTTGAGGTTCGTGAATTTTATATACAACATTGCGAGAACTTTTTTTCTTTAAATTATTATAAGAAGATTTTTACTCGGCATATAGTCTTTTTGGTTTTTGTCGCGCTTTTGATTCATACTGGAAGTGCGCAATCGGTAAAACTATCCGTTAAGTTCAGTAATGAGTTGGCCTATTCCATTGTGAAAACACAAATGCAAGCAATGCCGTCAGCATACGCAGATTCCGGTTTGGCTTATAATTCCCTGCAACGATTACTATATACTTTTTATGAGAATGGTTATCTCGAAGCCAATTATCAATTTCAAAAAGGTAGCAACGATTCTTTAACTGCTTTATTCGATAGTGGGAATAGTTATAAGTTATTCCTATTGAAAAGCGAACAAAATAGGCACGTTGCAGGGCATGGGTACGAAGCCGGAAAAACATATCCTTTTACATTAAGTGGTTACAAAAAACATTTTGCCCGTGTGCTCAGTCAATTGCAAGATAACGGCTATCCTTTTGCTGAAGTAAGCTTTACAAATGTGATTGTAAGAAATGAAACCATCGAGGCTCAGTTGAGTATTACTTATAATCAGCTTGTGCTGATAGACACCTTGCATATAGATGGCGATGCACGTATAAGCGCGCGGTGGCTGGCACGTTATTTACAATTAGATTTCAATTCACGGTATAATGAATCGGAAGTAGCAAAAATTTCGCAGCGAATAAAAAACAGTGGGTTTTTATCTGAAGCCAAAGCACCACGCATACAATTTATGAATGGCCGTTGTTTTATAACCACTTTTATTAATTCAAGAAAGTCGAGCAGCGTGGATGGTATTGTTGGTGTGTTGCCACCGGCAACAGCCGATGGAAAAACCATTGTAACGGGCGAAGTAAAGCTGCATTTGGTAAGCGCATTAAAGCGTGGCGAAACATTCGATTTACATTGGCGCCAACCACAACCGATTACACAGCGACTTACGGCACAGGTAATTTACCCTTACATAGCATATAGCAATTTTGGTGTTGAGGGTAAGCTTGAGCTTTATAAGAAGGATACTACCTTCATTGATGTTATGCGCAATGCCGGTGTAACGTACGCGCTTGCCGGTAATTCATCCATCAAGTTTTTTGCAGAGCTACGCACTATTAGCTTGTTGCAAACAAGTCAATATAAAAATGCAACTGTATTGCCTTCCGTTGCCGATTTAGAAAAGCAAATATTTGGTGCTGGTTATGCTGCTGATTATACCGATTATAAATATTGCCCAACAAGAGGTGCTCAGCTTCAGGTAGCGTTAAGTGCGGGTAAACGAAGCATTATTAAAAATGCCAACATCATGGAGTCGCTGTATGATACTCTTGATTTAAAAACAAATGAATATCGTATAGAGTTTGCTGCTGATTATTACCTGAAAATTGCAAAGCGATTTGTAATAAATGCGGGCATACGAGGTGCATATATGGAAGCTCAAAACTTATTTGAAAACGAATTGTATCGCTTTGGCGGCCTTAAAACCTTACGTGGATTTGATGAAGAAGTGTTGATAGCTGATAAGTTTGCCATACTTAAAGTGGAACCTCGCTTCTTGCTTGATCGCACCTCCTATTTCTTTGCTTTTTATAATCAGGGATATTATCAACGCAACACCAGTCAGCTTACCAAAGATTTCCCCAAAGGTTTTGGGGCGGGGATAGCCTTTGAAACAAAGGCTGGAATTTTTTCATTCAACTATGCTTTGGGAAGCGAGAGAAAAAATCCGATACAGTTTAGAAGCGGAAAAATTCACTTCGGTATTGTAAGTGCTTTTTAATAATTTAATAGCTTATCACTTGCTGCTCCATCACTTGTGGTAATTCTCTGAATTCATATTGTTGATTGCGAAGCTGTGGTTCGAATCCTGCTTCGCGAATAGCGTCCTGTATGCCTTGTGATGTAAAACGGTGTGGAGCGCCAGCAGCACTTACCACATTCTCTTCAATCATGATACTACCAAAATCATTGGCGCCCGAGTGTAAACAAAGCTGTGCCACCGGCTTACCAACGGTAAGCCATGATGCCTGAATATTTTTTATGTTGGGCAACATAATACGACTAAGAGCAATCATACGCACATACTCATTGGCAGTTACCTGATTGCGAATGCCTTTTAAATTACGCAGCAATGTGCCTTCATCTTGAAATGGCCATGGAATAAATGCTATAAACCCTTTGGCATGTTCAGGTTTTTCACTTTGTACTTCCCTTATCCAGGTAAGGTGTTCCATTCGTTCGTAAATGGTTTCAATGTGCCCCATCATCATGGTAGCTGATGTGGTCAGGTTTAGTTTATGCGCAGCACGCATTACATCAAGCCATTCTTGGCCGCCACATTTTCCTTTACTTATCATCCTGCGAACGCGATCATTTAATATTTCGGCACCAGCACCAGGCAGCGAGTCAAGACCCGCTTCTTTTAAAGCTGTCAACGTTTCTGTATGCGTTATGCCTTCAAGCTTGCTGATATGTGCTATTTCCGGAGGCCCTAGCGAATGTAATTTAAGCGTAGGATATAATTTCTTTAGCTCACGAAACAAGTCGGTATAAAACTGCAATCCCAACTCGGGGTGATGTCCTCCTTGCAACAATAATTGTTCGCCACCATAACGAAACGTTTCGTCTATTTTTTGTTTATAAGTTTCAATGTCTGTAATGTATGATTCGGCATGTCCGGGGATGCGAAAAAAATTGCAAAACTTGCAATTGGCAATACACACATTAGTAGTATTTACATTGCGATCAATAATCCAGGTTACCTTATTATGAGGTACTTGCTGCTTGCGCAATTCATTGGCCACATAGCCGAGGGTGGCTGTGGGTGCTTTTTCAAATAAATACACTCCCTCTTCTATACTTAGAAATTCAAAATTTAGCGCTCGCTTTAAGAGAGAATCAACATTCATTTGCTTATAGTTCTTGTTGCGCAAAGGTAACAATTGGCAGTGTTAAAAGTTAATGCCAATTACCGAAAGATAATAAAATAATTGCCACCAAGATACGAATGGGCACGAATAATTCTTGAACAAGAATCAAATTTGAGAATTGGAATTAAATTCCTAATTCGTGTAAATTGGTGCATTCGTGGCAAAAAAATTTTTTCCTAGGAAATTATCTATCCGAAAAGTATTTGAAATTCGATCACACTATCGCATCCATAGAGGCTACTATTTCTGCTAGCCTTGAATTTGCTTTTGCAACCGAATCAATACTCTCAAGTATTAGAAGTGTGCGGCCTTTATCTTCTTTTAGCTTACAACGATGTGGATGATTTTTTATAAAGTCAATAAGTTTATTGAAACCTTCCGATTGAAAAATGCGGTCGTCTGAACCAAAGGTTCCTTTAAGCGTTCGGTTTTTGAGCACCATTTTTTCAAAACCTATACTTGTAGCTTTCCACCGCAGTCTGATTACATCCATTAACTCTATGGTTGATTGTGGCGGTTCGCCAAATCGGTCGCGCAACATGACTGCATATTTTTGCAAATCTTCTTCATTAGTCACATCATCCAATACTTTATACAAATTCAATCGTTCGGTTATGCTGGTTATATAATCTTGTGGCAATAATATTTCAAAGTCGGTATCAATTACACAATCACGCACCAATGCACGATGTTGAATTTCTTCTTCAAACGTATCCTTAAAATCAGTTTGTTTTAATTCAAAAATGGCTTCGTCCAGTATTTTCTGAAATGTTTCAAATCCGATATCAGCAATAAACCCGCTTTGCTCACCACCAAGCATGTTTCCTGCACCTCGTATATCGAGGTCACGCATAGCAACATGAAATCCTGCACCCAGATCGCTGAATTCTTCAATGGCTTTCAATCTTTGTCGTGCTTCGGGTGTTAGCACGGTAACTGGTGGAGTGAGCAAATAACAAAATGCTTTTTTATTGCTTCGGCCTACACGACCACGCATCTGATGTAAATCGCTCAAGCCAAAGTTTTGTGCCTGATTAATGATGATGGTATTGGCATTTGATATGTCAAGCCCTGCTTCGATAATGGTTGTGCTTACTAACACATCTGTATCACCCTCTATAAATGAAAGTAAAATTTCTTCCAACTTGTCGCCTTCCATTTGGCCATGACCAACAGCAACACTTACATCGGGGCACATGCGTCTTATCATATCAGCAATATCATGAATATCGCTTATGCGGTTATGCACTACAAAAACCTGACCTCCACGCGATACTTCGTAAAGGATACTTTCTTTAATTATTTTTTCGTTGAACGTGTGAATCTCTGTAGTAACCGGATACCGATTTGGTGGCGGTGTGTTGATAATACTTAAATCGCGTGCACCCATAAGCGAAAACTGCAATGTACGTGGGATAGGTGTTGCAGTAAGTGTAAGTGTATCTACACTTGCCCGTATCTCTTTTAGTTTTTCTTTGGATGCTACTCCAAACTTTTGTTCCTCGTCAATTATGAGCAGACCTAAGTTGTCAAACTTTACATCTTTGCTAATGAGGCGATGCGTGCCGATGATAATATCTGTTTTGCCTTCTTTAAGTTTTAGCAGCGATTCTTTTTGCTGTGCACTAGTTTTAAAACGATTGATGTAGTCAATGTTGCATGGCAGATTTTTTAATCGCTCCGAGAAAGTGCGATAATGCTGCAAGGCAAGTATGGTAGTAGGTACCAGAATGGCAACTTGTTTACTATCACACACCGCTTTGAATGCTGCACGTATGGCAATTTCGGTTTTTCCAAAGCCCACATCTCCACATATAAGTCTGTCCATTGGTTGTTGTTTTTCCATGTCGCTTTTTACATCAACGGTTGCCTTGAGTTGGTCGGGGGTGTCTTCATAAATAAAAGATGCTTCCAACTCTGCTTGCAAATAATTGTCGGGAGCATAGGCAAAACCTTTTTGCATTTTTCGTTTGGCATACAGCGCTATGAGTTCCTTGGCAATATCTTTTACTCGCTTTTTTGCTTTCAATTTTAAATTGGCCCAAGCAGCACTTCCAAGTTTGTTTAATGAGGGTTCGGCTCCTTCTTTTCCACTATAACGTGCTATACGGTGCAGCGAGTGAATGCTAATGCTAAGTACATCATTGTCCTTATATATTAGCCTTATAGCTTCTTGCTTTCTTCCATTTACTTCAATCATTTCTAAGCCTCCAAAGCGGCCTACACCATGATCGATATGAGTTACAAAATCGCCCGGCTTTAGTGCGTATAAATCTTTAAGCGATATGGCTTCACCTTTTCCAAAATTCTTTTTTAGCCTGTAACGGTGGTATCGGTTAAATAATTGATGATCGGTATAGATGGCAATTTTTAAATCATGATCGATAAAGCCACCATGCAATGCCAGAAGTAAGGTAGTAAAATTCAATGGCTGTCCACTATTCGTATATGGTTTGGCTATATCTTCAAATATGGAATAGAGGCGTTCAATTTGTTTTGACTGATCGGCAATGATGGTGGTCTTAATTTTTTCCTTTTGATGCTCAATGATATTAGCAACTATCAAATCAAAATTTTTGTTGAAGCTTGGTTGAGCTTTAGTATTAAATGTAATTTGTTCTGCGTCTTTATTTAGATGCGTATTGCCATATTCAATCATTTTATATCTTTCGAAATGGGCATGAATTACTTCGAGCGATTCAAAGTTTTCGAAATGATTTTTAAAATTTTCGTCAGGCAGGGGATTGTCAATTACCGATTGATATAATTCAGGAATAATTGTGTTGAAAAAAGTGAGGTCGTTAAACCACAAGCGATATTTTGGAGAGATAAAGTTAAAGAATGATTCTTTGCTTTCTTTTAACAGGCGGGTTTGAATATTAGGAATAATAGAAATGAAATCCAGTTGCTGTACCGACAGTTGTGTGTTTGGATCAAAGGTTCTGATGCTTTCAATTTTGTTATCATAGAATTCGATTCGGTATGGGAGTTCGTTAGCAAATGAATACACATCCATAATACTTCCACGCAGGGCATACTGCCCTGCCTGATAAACAAAATCGGTTAGTTCAAATTCATTCTCGTCAAGAAACTCTGAAAGAAAATCCTGGTTAATAGTACTACCACGCTTTGCGTCAAATGTGTTTTGTTCAATATTCGATTTGGTAGTTACTTTTTCAAATACTGCAGCCGCATGAGTTACTATAAGAAGCCCATCGGTTTGCCTGCTTATGCGGTTTAGCACATCGGCACGTTGCAATACATGGTTATTATCTGCATGAAAAAGGTCGTTGGTTTTTCGATACGAGGATGGAAAGAATATGACATTGCTTGTTCCAAGTAAGTTTTCCAAATCGTTGAGCAGGTAAGCGGCTTCCTCCTGATCATTCAGAATAAACACAGCATTAAACTTTTGCAAGGTATAGAGCGCACAAATAACAATGGCAGGCGTGCTGCCATGCAGTCCTTTAATGGCTATGTGCGGAACCTCATGCGTATTATGCAGGCGCTGCAAGGCAGGCATCATGGGGTGTTGGCGATATAGTCCTATCAGATCATCTATTTTCATAACTACAGTGGATACAAAGTACTAAAAGCCCGCGAAACATTTTCGCGGGCGTCAAGTGCAAAAGTAGGAAAGAAAAATTAAAACATCAGTATGTTGAAATTACTACAGCATGATTGGTTCTGCTAGTACATCATTTTATTATTTTTATAAAAAAAAATTTTGATATGAAACTTGAAGGACACAAACAGAAGTTGGCATCTACACGCATGTTTACAATTCGATTAATAAAATACATTTTGTTTGCTGGAGCCCTGGTTTTTTTTTCTGTGGTATTGGGCACACTTGGATATCACCATTTTGCAAACCTTAAATGGATTGACAGTTTTCACATGGCTTGTATGATACTAACAGGAATGGGTCCAGTTGTGCAATTGGAAAACAATGAAGCTAAAATATTTTCATCAATATATGCATTATACAGTGGTGTTGCCTTTTTAGGATTCACGGCTGTGTTTTTTGCGCCTGTTATTCACCGGCTATTGCATATATTACATATGAATGATGAGGAGTAGTTTCTGCAATTACAAACCGAATGGATAAAAGGCATCTTCAATATGTTTAATAACAGCAGGGGTGGAGGGAGATAGAATAATTGAAATTACATCGAAACGCGATTCGCCTTGCCAACCTTTTTCTTCAATATACGCGTTAGCACCGGCAATCATCATTTCTTGCTTTTTAGTTGATATTTGTTCTTCGGGTTCGCCAAATACTGCGCTGCTGCGCGTTTTAACTTCAATAAATACAAGTATATTCTCTGTTTTTGCTATAATGTCTATTTCCGATTTTTTGTAGCGGTATTGTGATTCGCAAAGGATATAACATTTTTCGCGCAAGAAATTTGCTGCCAGGGTTTCACCTGCTTTTCCTAGATCATTGTGTTGTGCCATACACCACCTGCGCTATTAAAATTTTATAAAATCAACCGGATTTACTGGGGTGCCATTGTACCACAATTCGAAATGGAGATGTGGGCCGGTGGTTAATTCACCCGAATTTCCTATGATGGCAATAGCATCTCCTGCGCGCACATAGTCGCCTTCCTTTTTTAATAGTGAGGAGTTGTGTTTATATAAAGAAATCAGGTTGTTGCTATGTTGAATAGCTAGCACATGGCCTGTTTCGCTGGTAAATTCAGCTATCACCACTGTACCATCAAGCGTTGCTTTTATGGTAGCATTAGCATCTGAAACCACATCAATACCCCAGTGTTTTTTTACGGGTTCATAGTGCGAAACATCGGTTCCTGAAACGGGGTTGAAAAAAAATACCGATGCAATTCCTGATTTGGTGGAGGCATCGCCATCAAGGGCTTCATCCCCAGCACCTGATTCTATATTCGCGCGTAGTAGGCTGTCTTCTACGGTTTTTTGCAAGACACGTATCGAATCGTAAAAGGCTTTGGTAGTGCTCGTATCTTTGAGTTTAGTGGCTGGTAAGTCGCCATTAATAATACTGTTAAGGTTGTTGAGGTAGCTATTTTGTGCTTCTATTTTTCGCGTAAGGCTGTCAGTAGTATAGGCCATACTTATAAGCTTGCGTTTCATGCCTACATCTGCATAGCCCGGAATATATTCACGCAGTGGGGTAAACGCTACAAGGTATATGGTAAGCGTTACAAGCACAAGCATAACCGAACCGGTAACTATTGCCAGGTTTAAAGGTGTAAGGCGAAGCGAAAAATTTTCTTCAAAGGTACTGTCATTCATTACCACCAAACGCAGGGTGGTTCGCAATTTTTTTATTAATTTTTTTTCTTTTGCTTCGGTTGCCATTTGACTATTCCCGGTTAATCAACATAAAACTTATCGCTCGCTCTTTTATACAGTGGTAGCGACCAGCCGGCACGTATACCTATAAATAGTTCGGTGCGTTTGGCATTGTCTGGCAAGCCGGTTTCGAATAAATAGCTCCTTCGGCCTTGTGTAAATCCTTGGTTTATATCTATTCCAAAATGAAAATTTACCAACTGCTTATTGCCCAGATATTGATAGCCGATGTATTGCCTTATCAGCAATCCATTGGTAAGGCGGTCATAACCTTTCTTGTATTGCTTATTTAAATATTCTACCGTGTTGCCAAGTGTTTCGATCCTGATTTTATGTTGCACAAAACCGGCACCTACCATTACCACTACTCCCGAATTTTTATTTGGTTTACCAATAGGAAATAATTTTCCTCCATTAACTGTAATAGTATACCCTCTTTGATAAACACGAACAGTAGCCGCCTTGCCATCATTACCAATAATTTGTCCATCGCTGGTGCTTATGTTCTTGAACATACTGTCTACTTCAATTTGATTGCCAAACATAAGACCACCTTCAGCACTTAGCATCCAGTTTTTACGCGTCTTAATATTGTAGCTCGCATGCACATTCGAAAAACCTCCAAAGCGCTCGCCCATATCGGCAAAGGGTAAATAGTAACCGTAACTAAGATTTATGGCTGATAAATTGATTACACTATCACGAATGCTGCTTTGCCCTGCACTTGCAAGTGCACTAACACAAATTAGTAAGGCTATTAAATAACGACTCATAGGGCAAATGTAATGTAAAATAATAAATTCCTCAGAAAGGGAATTAGTTGGAAACTTTTCTTATTACACCAGGTCATTGCCCAGTTGGCCATTTCTGTGGTTTTAAAAAATTAGGTGAATAGGTACAGTAGCAATTTACTTATCCCAAAAACTTAAATCGCGTCCTATATAATTGCCTAATTGTTTGTTATATGGTTTATAGTATTCTATGAGTTTTTTTCTGGTTTCAATATTCATAGAAGGTTGTGTAAATTTTTTCTGATTAATCATTTTAATCTTTTTCTTGAGCTGATTGCGCACCGAATAAGGTACAAGTTGAAGTAGTTGCTTAAGAATAGAATCGTCTGAATTAAAAATTTTATTTACAATGCCCAACTTGGCCGAAGCCGATTCATTATATCTTTTAGATACATCGGGCGTATAACCGGTATCGAGTTTTAAAAATTGATATACATCATGCATAAGGGCAGCAGGTTCTTTTTGCAGGTCTTCCTGAAAAACTATTTTAATATTTTCCTTCGGAAAATATTTTTCCATGCGCTTAATCAGGTCATAGTAATGTCCTTGTTCATAGTAGGAGGTGATGCTGATATCGGATTTTCGTTTGAAACGTGTTGGCGAAGCGTCCAATGCTTCTTCAAATGTAGGCAATGTTTCTACAGCTTTATTGCGACCATACCAATAGGCAGAGTAAGCGCGATCAACCGGATTGCGCAACAGTAATATTACCTTTACATCCGGATTGTGTTCGCTCAGACGCACCATAGCTTCTTCCCAAAAAACGATGCCCACGTTTTTAATCAGTACCCGCTTGTCAGCTCCTATAGCAGTATCAAAATCGTTGCGGTACCATTCTTCGTAACCCTGTTCGTACTCTTTATCGTTTACAAAAAAAGTAAACTCAAGCCTATCATGTGTTACCATATCGGGGTGCTCGCCTATATAATGTTTAAGGGATGATGTGGCTGCTTTTTGTATACCAACAATAGCTACATCTACCTTTGGCACTTCATAGTTTAAAGGCAATTTTTTACCTAGTCGTTCAAGGTCTATTTCATCCTTTAATAGTGGTGACTTTAAAACCACATCTTCATTAATACGTCCGGTAAAAGGCCAGTAGAAAGTTTGTATCTTATACTTGTAATAAATGTAAATGGCTGAAATAATATTCCAACTGCTCATAAAAAGCATGGTACAAATAGCGCTTCCCATTAAGCCATACATGGGAATAAAAATCATGCAGCTTATGAGATTAATCACCGTACTGATGATGAGGATGTTCTGGAATTCTTTTTCGCGGCCGGTCATATTAAGAAAGCTGCCTACCGATCCACAAAAGATATTCATAAACTGTCCTGCCATATTAAAAAGCAATACCTGCGCACCAATGGCAAACTCAGCCCCAAAGTATCCCATTATGCGCTCTCTAAAAACGATGATGAGTAGAAAAATGGGAATCGATGCAAAAAAGTTAACTGCTGAAGTTTGACGTGCTGCCCTTGCAAGGCCTAGCATATCGCGCTTAGCATATAACTGCGCAAAGCGCGGTGCAGCTACACTATTAATTGAAACTAAAATAAAAGCACAAACCGTAGCCACATGCAATACCACGCGATAAATACCTACATCGGCATCGGTGCAATAATATCCCAGAAACAAGGTGTTTATCCACCCCGATATCTGCATCATACTATTGCTTAACATCATGGGTAATGATGTTTTAAGAATCTCTCTTTTTTGCACTGGTATGGCTTCCTTGTCGCCTACCTGCGCTTTTATTTTTTTCGAAACCGAAAATGAACTTGACACGGCAAGAATTCCCAGCGCAATTACGAAACTGATATTAGGTACAAATTTGTTTTGGTCTTTTAACACATAGTAGAGAATGCTCATTACTACCAGTGAGTAGATAAAGTAAGAAACATTTTGACTATATGCATACAGGCGCAGCTGACGCATACCACGATAGCACTCACTGTTTATAAAGCGAAGGCTCATTGGTAAAATACCAATGGAAATTATTTTTAAATAATCTTCGAGATAGGGCTTATTAAAAACATATTCCGCTATTAACCCCGATGTAAAATAAAGAACTACGCCCCAAAAAATTCCAAGTGGAATGGTAGTAGCTATAACACGATTGTAAATCCCAAGCACCTTGGGCCAATTATTATAAACAATATTTTGAGAAAATAACTTAACAATGGCAGTGTCCATTCCCAGTTTGGAAAGGATGGTGAAAAGTAACAACACCGTTTGCGAAAGGTGAAATGCGCCCACCGTACTTGCACCAAATAATTTAGCCATTATAAAAGTAAAAAGAGCCCCTGCAAGCATACCCAATACGCGTAATGCAAACGTAGTGGCACTGCCAAAAACCAGTTCCTTAAAACCCTTTTCTTTAAACTGGCGCTTTACCTTTTTATTTAAAAAATCAATCATTTAGTAGCAACAAAACGTATATGGTTATCGTGACACAACAAACCAGGGATTGAGCAAATCCTCTTTGTTATATTGCATGGGTTGTTGCGAATGGTAATTAATTACGGTGCATCCGGCCTGTTCGCAAATGGCCTGACCTGCGGCTGTATCCCATTCCATGGTAGGGGCAAGGCGTGGATAGATGTTAGCTTTGCCTTCGGCCACTAAACATAACTTGAGCGAGCTGCCTTTGCTTACCATCTCAATAGTGCCATGTTTGGTGCGTAAGTCATTTATCAAGGCTTCGGTTTCGGGTGTGAGGTGCGACCTGCTGGCTACTACCGTAAATGCTGTTGCGCTCACATTGCCATCAAGTTTGCGTGCGTGTGCTTTTAATGCATCAAGTGTTGCAGGTTGAGAGGCGTTATCATAATTCTCTATCTTATAAGCACCTGTACCTTCGGCAGCAAAAAATAATTCATTAAGAACAGGGACATAAATTACACCTGCTATAGCTCGCCCTTTGTTGATAAGCGCAATGTTTACAGTAAACTCCCCATTGCGTTTGATAAATTCCTTGGTGCCATCCAAAGGGTCTATGAGCCAATAATATTCCCAGTCTTTGCGTTCGGCAAAAGCTATTGCTTTGCCTTCTTCGCTCATAATCTGTATGCCGAGTGGTTGCAACGCAGCCATAATGGCTTGATGCGAACGTTTGTCAGCCTCCGTCAATGGTGACTTATCATCTTTGATTTCAACATTGATTGGTTGGGCATATACATCCAAAATTTCTGCTCCGGCTTTGATAGATGCCTTAACAGCTTGTAACAATAAATCAGATAAATTCATATAAAGCTTAGTAGTTTTTTATGAGCGCAAATATGAATATTATGTTGGCATTGCGTACCCTTTCTTACATTAATTTGATAACAATTATGGGGAATGTAAATTTCCTTTCCTCCCCGGTAGCAATTATTTAAGATGCATCAATTGCATTTTATATTTTACTTTGTCCACGCATGAATACAGCATTTTATTTAGCAAAGAAAATATTGGCCGGCAAGCGAGGTAAAACACTTAGCAATCCGGTTATCAATATTGCAATTTGGAGTGTGGCCTTAAGCCTTGCAGTAATGTTGGTTGCAGTGCTTAGTGTAAGCGGATTTAAAAAGGAAATAACCAATAAGGTATGTGGTTTTGCAGGTGATATTATTATAAAAAATTTTGATAATAATGATTCGTACCTCATGAATCCGATACATAGGGATAGTGTACCTGTGGCAGCATTATCAAAGTTTGCTAACATTGCTCACCTGTCAGCATTTGCTATAAAGCCGGGCATTATTAAGTCGGGCGATGATTTGCAAGGCATTGTGCTTAAAGGATGCGATAGCGATTACCAACCCGATTTTATAACCACATCGTTGGTAAAAGGCAAGTTGCCCACCTTTGATAGCGCAGTAAGTAATGAGGTGGTAATAAGCGAAACTATTGCCAATCAAATGAAACTTGAAATTGGAAGTCAGGTATTGTTTTATTTTGTGGAACAACCTCCGCGAGTCCGTAAGTGGGCCGTGGCAGCCATTTACAATACCGGCCTCGAAGAGTTTGACAACAATTATGTAATGTGTGATATACGACACATTCAGAAATTAAACAATTGGGAGCAGGGTGAAATAGGAGGTTACGAAGTTTTTGTGAAAGACAAAGATCGCATTGCTGAAACCACTACCGCCATTTACAATAAAACCGGTAATACACTTGTTGCCGAAAGCATCACACAGCGTTTTCCGCAATTGTTTAGCTGGCTTAATTTAATTAATAGCAATGTGACCATCATTTTGGTGTTAATGATTATTATTGCTTGTGTAAATATGATTGCCGCCTTATTGATTTTAATTTTGGACAACACTCCTACTATTGGCATATTACAAAGTCTTGGTGCAGGTCGCACTACCATTGCAGGCATGTTTGCTACCATTGCAGCCTACCTAATTGGTGTAGGCTTGTTGCTTGGTAATGTAATAGGGCTGGGGTTGGCATTTATTCAAAAGCATTTTAACATTGTTAAGCTTAGCAAAAAGGACTACTACCTCGATACTGCCCCCATCGATTTCGACCTAACGTATATACTCATGGTTAACTTAGGAACCTTTGTTATAAGTTTTTTGTTCCTGTTGCTTCCGGTGTGGTGGGTAAGCCGCATGAAAGCAATTAATGCCATACGATTTGAATGACTTGTTGCCAAAAAAAAACCCGAACAATTTGTTCGGGTTCATCCTATATTTTTTTATTGAAAATTTGATTTAAAAAAACAACGCGCGGTTATCTTTCACATTGGCTTTTTCCTTGAGCGATTCAAATGCCTGATAAACGCGGTTACCGAACATCATCATCATTTGGTTCTTAGTGTCTTTGCCATCGTTGGCACCTGCAGCATTTACTTTATAGGCGCTAATTACATATACGCCCTGAGCACCTTTTACAGGTTTTGATGTTTGGCCGGCTTTAAGCGTGCTTGCTATTGCGGCAACATTTGGCTCCATTCCATAGCGTCCAATATTAGGATTTGCAAAATTTACATTTGGAATCGTATCTGCCATGCTACCTAACTTTTGAGCAAGGGCATCGATGTTGGCAGCACCACTCATCTTTTCTATAAACTGTTGTGCTTTTTTCTGTTTGCGTACTTCTGCTTCTACCTCTTTACGCACATTATCAAGCGGTTTTACTCCTTTGTTATTTATTGCAGTTAGTATGGCAATAACGTACTTTTCATCAACACGTATCGGAGTAGAAACATCTCCCTGCTTAGCATTGTACATCCATTGTACTACTTCGCGACAGTTCTGTCCAAGGCCTGGAATGAATTTAGAACTGGAAGTAATATTATCTGCCGGACGTAAGAATAAATTTTGCGCTTTTGCGGCTGTTTCAAAAGCATCGCTAGTTTGATTTTTTCCGGCAAATTCATTGGCACGCTGACGCACAATTTCATAGGTCTTATTGGTTGGGCGAATGCTGCGCACTACTTCGGCAACGATTGCACGACTCGACATATTCTTTTGATCAGTTATCTGAATAATGTGATATCCAAACTGTGATTTTACTAATTGAAGTTCGTTTATTTTTCCATTAAAAGTTGCTTCTTTAAATTCGGGAACAAAGCCAACATCAGGAGTTACCCAACCAAGGTCACCACCTTTTTCTTTAGACCCCGGGTCTTGCGACATGCTCATGGCTGCTAATTCAAAAGGCGTACCGCCTTTTAATGCACCTATTAATGAGTCGGCCTGGTTTTTTATTGCCGCACTGTCTGCAGGATTTTGCAGGCTTAATAGAATGTGACGCACTTTAACTGAATCGTGCATCACTTTAAATCCTAACACCTTAGCCATACGCATAGCCTGATTTTCGAATATTGGTCCAATTATGCTTCCTACAGGTTTGTTAAACACTACCGAATCGAGGTAGGGACTAAATGCACCCTTATTGCGATATGTAAAGTTTGGTGGTTCATCACTGTTGGTGCTTGCGAAAGACGAATCATTGGAAGTTTTTAAAAACTGAGTTGATAGGTTGGCCATATCCTGAATCACCATTTGCTGATCTTCGGCACTTGGCTGTATGTCATAAGAGATAAATTTCATTGAGCGTGTATCATCATAGCTCTGATATTTGTACTGATTCTCGTTGTAGTATTTATTCAGTTCTTCATCGGTTACTGCAACGGTGCTATCAACTATCGTATTATAAGTAAGTGCAACAGCGCGTATGTCAGAGCTACTCATGCGGTTGGCATATTCAGTCTTAGCTTCTTCGCTAGTTACAAACATTCCGCCTTTCACCATTTCGTTGTATTTTTCGTCAAGGCGTTTTTTAAGTAATTGCTTTTCAAAATTTACCCATTGTTTTTTAGCTTTCAACTTTTCAGGGTCGGTACCTGCTTCGTTCAGGCTTTTTAGGTAGGGAGCAATCTGATCTTTCATAAACTGACCTGTTTGCTGATTACTAAATGCACGAATTATTTCCTGATCAATGTTATTACCAAGTACCATGTCGTTTAATTCATCATCAGTCACGATAAGCCCTAATTTTTCAAATTGTGGAGACATAACTGCTTCGCGCAACATATCATTATATACCTGATCGCGCACCATGTCAGTAGTTTGTGCATCTACCTCTGTTTTTTGTTGCTGAGCTTTTACGTTTTCGATACCATCGCTAACACGGGAATCAAATGCTAAGCGGTCAAGCGGCTTGCCTGCTACCATAGCTATGCTGTTACGCTCTTCATTGTTGCCCAACATGGAGCTATTGCCCATGAAAAAATCATTTACAATAAAAGCCAATAATGCAAATCCTACAAAAAACACGATCCATGTTCCCATCCGGTTGCGAATTCTACCAATAATTGCCATTGCTTAAAAAAAATATAGTTTTAAAATATAATTGTTTACTACCCCATAAAAAATGGAGGGCGCAAATATATAAATGATTTTAAAAGTAAAAATTGCAGAAATAAAGGTAATTAGGACTAAATTTAAGCAAATGGATTAAAGAATCAACCTTTATCAGCTTCCATCGCCTTGGCTATAGTGTCTAATTCATCATACCAGGCCTGTCCATACTTTACAATCAATGCATCTTTTACAAATGTATAAACCGGCACCTGCAACTGTGCACCAAGCTTGCAGGCCGCCTTGCATACATCCCAACGCTCGTAATTAATGGCATCGTAATCCTTGTAATAGGTAATTCTTATAGGGTATAAATGACACGATATCGGTTTGCGAAAGGCTATTTTGCCATCATGCCAGGCCTTTTCTATCCCGCATTTGGCTACATTATGCTCATCGTAGATGGTATAAGCACATTCTTCCACCTCATTAATCAGGGGAGTTACATGTTCGCCATCTTTGTCTATCAGATACTTGCCTTGCTTGGCAATGGCTGCTTTGCCACGCTCGGTAAGATAGGATTCTATCTTAGGGTAAATTTTATCTAAAATGGCCAATTCGCTTTCTAATAATGGTGCGCCACTCTCTCCGGCAATACAGCATGCACCTTTGCATTTGGCAAGGTCACAAACGAATTCCTTTTCTACCACATCGCGCGATACCAATGTGTTGCCTACTGCTATCATCTTTTTCTTGGTCAATGTTCTTTTTTAATTTTATTGCTAAGGCTGTAAATCTAATACAGAGCAGCGAAAGTATAAATTACATTTTGTAATGAAGGCGAATATTTTTTAAATAAAATATCGAAAGTATAGATAAACGAAGCTACGCTTCGAAATGCTCGTGCAGCAGCATCTCGAAGTGTACATAGTACGATTTGAAATGCTCAACCTGAATATCTTGTCTGTTATTTGGGCATTTACATAACGAGCAAAAATCAACAAAAGGCTGCTAATCGAACCACTGAGCAAGAATAAAAAAATAATAGTTGAAGTAAATTTTATGATAGTATAAGTAGGTTGTTGTAAGGGTCATTTGTTTAAAGATAAAAATCTTTTTTATCTATTCTGTGAGATCCCCATTGGAACATCTCGAATAACTGAATGTACAGTACCCCTTTTACAAATTATTAAACGAGTCAACTTTAAACCAAATCACAGCCAAAAAAAATATTATTAATACAAACATTGCAAGCATGCAATGCGTATTTTTATAAAAATTAAAAACTAATAAATTCTTACTATGGTAAAGTACATTTTGCTTTGTGGTATGGTATGTTGTATGCTTGGTTTGCAAGCGCAAGTTAATTTGGTGCCTAATCCGAGTTTTGAGCAGTATATAAGTTGCCCCAACAATACAAGCCAAGTAGATAGTTGTGTTGGGTGGCATGGTGTTTTAGAGTCGCCAGATTATTATAATACATGTGCGCCTTATCCAGTAAGTATTCCCGATAACTTCTGCGGCTATCAAAATAATTTTGATGGCAATGCATATATGGGCCTATTGACGTATGTATGGTATACTTTTGGTCGCGAGATATTTGGGGTTACTCTATTAGATACATTGATTGTGGGGAATACTTATAATATTTCAATGCGGGTTAGTAGAGGGAATTGGACCAATCAATCCTACAATTGCTCCGCAAGTAATAAATTAGGTATACGTTTCACAACCAACCAAATTTCAACGTATACCAATAGCGATATAAATAATTATGCAAGTGTTTATACGGCAAACATTATTACAGATACATTAAATTGGGTTTTGCTGGAGTGGAATTTTGTTGCTGACTCTGCATATACACACATGTATATTGGCAATTTTTTTGATGATAGCCACACAGATACAGCTGTTATTTCTGCACCAATAGGCCAGTTTGGTTATGCTTATTATTTCATTGATAGTGTAAATGTTTTTTGCACAAATGGAAATTGCAATGTGGGGTTGCCTGATATTTCTCTTTATGAAGAAAGTATTTTTTATATACAAAAAAGTAATAAGTTGGATGTACATTTTAAAAATACAAATTATCTTTATCTTTCCATAATTAATGTAAACGGTAATATTTGCTTAGAGGAAATTCTTAAACAACCCACACAAATTCTTCTGCCTGAACTTGCACAAGGCATTTACTTTGCTGTTTTGCAGTCAGCCAATAAAACTGTAACTAAAAAATTTATAATTTATTAATAAACAAACAGTATGAAAAATATATTCAGAATTTTATTTGTGCTATTATTTATAATCAGCACTCTTGATGCGCAAACGCCATGGTATTTAATAGGGAATGCACCTCCCTTTGGTAGTTACCTTGGTACTACTAATGCACAGCCGTTGCTTTTAAAAACAGAGCAGCTGCAGGATATAAAATTATTTACTAATTCAGGAGGCGGCACATTCGATAATTGCCGTATGGTTATTAAAGATCAATATTTTCAAAGCATCGGACTCATTGGCATTGGTGATATGGGTACTAACGGTACGTTTTTGCCTACAAGTGTATTGCATCAGCATAGAACCAATGCAACTTCACACTATCATCAGTTTACAAATGATAATACAGGGGTAACAGCAACTGATGGATTCCATGTTGGCTTGGCTTATAATGGAATCGGACTTAATCCATCAGGCAACATCACATTGCGTGAAATTGGACCAATATTTTTTAGTACGAGCAACACATTAAATGGTGCTATGACAAGACAAAGGATGGTCGTGACCCAGGGTAACTTTCGAGATCAAATGAATAATATTATTACGCCCAATGTTTCGCGAATTGGAATTAACTTTGCCGCAAACGAATCACCGAATTATGAGCCTTTAAGTTCATTACATATTTCAAGTCAGTCTATTTTTGGTAACTTAAATCAAACAGGATATCGCAATTGGATGAACCTTGGTACTTTGGTTAATAATGGCTGTCATATTTATACTGGGATGAAAGATGAAGCACAAAATAGATCTGATGGCGTTTTATGCTGGGGTGATGATATTAATAGTTTAGGTGCCCCCGATTTTTTTAGGATCATTTTTACGGAATTTGCAGATAGTTCAAACGGTTTTCCTAATCCTGCTTCACACTCTAGGAGCTTCCATGGGATGGAAGTTTTTAGAGCTTCCAATACTGGCAATATTGGAATTGGAAACTTTTATATAAATGGTATTAATACCCATCCTACCGCCCGCTTCGAGATTTTAGATAACGACCCTAATTCAATTGTAAATGCAAATACGAGTAGTCCGCAATTAAGATTAACTTATGCATATAATTCAACAGTAACAGCAGGCATTCATACCGACTTTCAAACCACCAACCTTGGAGATATGCAAATAAACACCAATAATGTAAATGCTTTTGCAAGAGTTGGCATCAATAATGGCACAAACATACTCACACGCACACTTGATGTAAATGGAAATTTACGATTGCGTACCTTGCCACAAGCGGCCTTTAATGCCAATGGTAATGCTGCTATTAATCGCGTATTAGTATCAAATGCCGATGGTGAAGTTTTTTGGCGAGACGATATAGGCGTAGGTGGTGGCGGTATAAGTGGCTGCCCGGGTGGCTTGCCAACAAATTTTTTAACAAAAGCTACCGCAGGTAATATTATATGCAACACAGTAGTACACGAAAATTATAATCATGATATAGGAATAGGAGTGGTTAATTCAAGTAATTCGCGCCTTTTTGTTTTTGCAGATGATGGTGCACCAAACCATGGTGATAACGCCCACGGAATCTATGTGAGGAATTTTCAAGACCTGAATAGTACCAATACTAACGCTCGCTCGTTGTATAGTGGCGATTTAAATGTTGTAAATGCTCAAATAGGTACTGGCTTGAGAATGAATGTCACTACAAATACCGGTGCTGCACGTGGTTTAAACTTAACTACGATATCAACCGGTGGCCCAAGTACAGGCATATTAAATGAAGTACAAGGCAATGGGACGGCTGCATTTGGATTGGAAACGCGAGTTAATCCAGGCCCAGGCACATCCACAAATTGTAAAGGCGTGAAAGCAAGTTGCGAAAGTGCCAATTCAACAAATAATTATGGTGGTAATTTTACCTCAACTAATGCATCAAGTAGAAACTGGGCATTAATAGGCTATGCATCAAGCAGTAATGCAAGTGAAATAATCGGTGTAAAGGCGGATGCACTAAGAACTCAAGGATATGCTGGACTAAGCTATGGTGTAAAATGTTCAGCAACTGGTGGGTCGTTAACAGGTACTAATTATGGATGCTATTCTACATCGGCTAATGCAGGAATCAATTATGGAGTATATGGTCACGCAAATATTGGTAGTATAGCCAGTTATGGCATTTACGGCATCGTTAATTTACAAAATTGCACAACAGGCACTTGCCCTTCGGCAGCAGGATATTTTAATGGTGGCGTTTATTCTGTAGGAGGCTATTTTGGTCCTTCTGATAGTATTTTAAAGAAAAATGTATCGGAATTAAAAAATTCCTTAGCATTATTAAATCAACTTAGCCCCAAAATGTATGAGTACGATAACTCAAAAATTCCTCAATTGAATCTTGCCAAAGGATTGCAATATGGACTTATTTCTCAAGATGTAGAAAAAGTACTTCCTGAAATTGTATCTACTATTTTTGAACCCGACCAATTAGATGATGATGGAACTATCATAAATAAAGGTGAATATTATAAGGCACTGAATTATATAGAATTAATACCAATCCTTATTGCGGGAATCAAAGAGCAACAAACACAAATTGAAGATTTGAAGAATCAAATTTCAAATTGTTGTTCATCAAACAGCAAAACGAAATCAAATCAAATTGATGTAGAATTATCAAATTCGCAAACTATTATTCTTGATCAAAATAATCCCAATCCATACAAGGATGAAACAACTATACGCTTTAATATTCCAACAAGTGTGCAGCAAGCTGCTATCATATTTGTAGATGCCAAGGGTACTGTACTAAAAGAGGTAACCATAACTGAAAAAGGCGCAGGCAGCATCCACGTATATGCCCCAGACCTTAGCAGCGGTATTTACACTTACACACTTATAGCAGATGGCAAAGTGATTGATAGTAAAAAAATGATGAAACAGTAGAAATAAAAATAGTTGCAAACTAAAAACGGGCTGATAAAAAATTATCAGCCTGTTTTATTTGTTTAGTAAACCATACATCAATGATCACTTCCCTTTTTGCTAAATGCAAGCGGATTTTTATTTATTTCGGCATGTTGTGCGCGGGCTTTAAAAATATCGATAGCCGAATATATTGCCTGTCTAAAGGATGATTCGTTAGCAATATTTTTACCTGCAATGTCATAGGCTGTACCATGGTCGGGTGAGGTACGTATAAAAGATAAGCCGGCAGTAAAGTTTATCCCTTTTTCAAAGCCAGCACTTTTAAAAGGAATCAATCCCTGATCGTGATACATGGCCAGCACAGCATCAAATTTACGATGTTGCAAACTTGCAAAAAACCCATCGGCAGCATACGCACCATAGGCCATTATGTTTTTGTTTATGGCTTCTTTAATAGCAGGAATTATTATTTCCTGCTCCTCTTTTCCAAGCAGACCCTGGTCGCCTGCATGCGGATTAAGTCCAAGTACAGCAATTTTTGGCTTACGTATTCCAAAATCTTTTTTTAGACTTTCACTTAATAGCGATAGCTTTTTTAGAATATTTTGTTTAGTGATTTTGGCGGCTACATCGCGCAAAGCCATATGGCCTGTGGCGCAGGCAACACGCATATCATCACTTACCAGCATCATGAGTGCATCGCTGGCATTTGCTGCCTTGGCTAAGTACTCCGTATGTCCGGGAAAATTAAAGTCGGGCGATTGAATATTCTGCTTATTGATGGGTGCTGTTACCAGCACATCAATTTTTTGCAGCAATAAATCTGCCGTTGCTTGCTCCAATGATTTAAAAGCATATTTGCCTCCGTCTGTGGTGGCTTGCCCCGGTTCTATCGCAATTTCCTCCTCCCAACAATTAATTAAATTTACTTTACGCCATATTATATCATTAACCGATTTAATGGTATTGAAATTAAAGTCGTTAGCATTAAGAAGTTTGCGGTAGTGCGAAATAGATTTGTTGCTGGCATAGATTACCGGTGTGCACACGTGCGACATTCGGCTATCGCTAAATGTTTTAATTACCACCTCGGGGCCAACACCGTTTATATCACCAATGGTTATTCCTACCCGTATTTTTCCTTCGTTATCTTGCATACTTATTTTTTATTAATGACAATTAAATTTTACCATACAGGCTTTTACAAATTAAAAAAATCAAGGTGTAATATTTTTCAATATCCGGCACAATGCTATTGCAATGCAAAGCCACTTTAATTACGCTACATATTTATCTGTATAAATCGTTCAATATCTTTAGTCAATCCAAATAAAATCAGTGTGTCGTTTTCTTCAATCAGTGTTTCGCCTGAAGGCACGCCAACAATATGAGCTACCACTTCCGAATTTCCATTATGTCCTTCATCGCTGTGCTTTTTTAATGTGATAAGGTTGAGGTTGTATTTACCTCTGAGGTTAATATCTTCAATAGTACGATTGGCAATAATACGTGGTGTTCTTACTTCAACGATTTCGTAACTGTCGGGTAAGAGGAGGGTGGTAAGAATGGTCGGATTCAACAATCTTTCGGCTACGGCAAGGCCTACATCATTTTCAGGAGAAAGCACATCGCCAACGCCCATTTTTTCAAGTATCATGCGTTGATGTTTGCCATTGGCACGCGAAATAATGCGCGACACACCTATCTCTTGCAACAGCACCGTACATAGCATTAGGGCTTCAAAGTCTTCACCTATCGAAACCACTACGGCATCCATATCTTGTAGGTTCTGGGTACGCAATGCTTTAATATCTGTAGCATCAAGTGTAACAGCTACTGCCACATCTTCTTTAATATCTTCTATATATTCTTCGTTGCTATCAATAGCGAGTACCTCAGCACCGCGATTAGCAAGCGTGCGTGCAATGGCCTGACCAAACCGGCCTAATCCTATAACGGCAAATTTTGAAACTCCCATTTTTATTAACTTATTTGGTCATAATTATTAATTCATCGTTCAACTATATACCACGACTATTTCAATAATTAAGCACGACAAAAATTTTACTTTAATGCTTCTGTTAAATCTTCAATCAAATCATTTGCATCTTCGATGCCAACACTTAGCCTGATAAGTGAATCTACCACTCCTGTTTTTTCTCTTTCTTCTTTTGGAATAGAAGCATGGGTCATACTTGCAGGATGCCCTACTAATGACTCTACTCCGCCCAACGATTCGGCCAACGAAAACAAATGTGTTTGTGACAAAAATTTCAAGGCATCGTCCATTTTGTTTCCCTTTATAACAAACGACATCATACCACCAAAACCGCGCATCTGCTTTGCTGCTACATCATGATTTGGGTGCGATGCAAATCCCGGCCAATATACTTTTTCAACACGTTCATGGTTGGCCAAAAAATTGGCAATTCGTTCGCCATTCTCACAATGACGTTGCATACGCACATGTAAGGTTTTAATGCCACGCAATACTAGGAAGCAATCTTGCGGCCCCGGAACTGCGCCACATGAGTTTTGCAGAAAAGCCAGCTCCTCAGCAAGTGCATCGTCTTTTACTACAAGTGCGCCCATTACTACATCGCTATGTCCGCCCAGATATTTGGTAACTGAATGCATTACTACATCAGCACCAAAGTCAATCGGATTTTGTAAATATGGTGAAGCGAAGGTGTTGTCAACTCCCACCAATACATTGTGTTGCTTCGCAAGTTTTGACACAGCCGCAATATCAATTATATTAAGCATTGGATTGGTTGGTGTTTCAACCCAGATTAGTTTGGTGTTTGCATTAATGTACTTGCCCACCGCAGCTACATCATGCATAGGAGTAAAGTGAAATTTAATACCATACTTTTCGAATACCTTGGTAAATATGCGATACGTGCCACCATATAAATCGCTGGTACTAATCACTTCATCGCCTGGTTTCAAAGTCTTAATTAAAGTATCAATGGCACCCATTCCGCTGCTAAAGCAAAGGCCATGCTTGCCGTTTTCAAGGGCTGCCAGGTTTTTTTGTAACGCATCGCGTGTAGGATTTTGTGTGCGTGCATATTCATATCCTTTATGTTTGCCAGGGGCTTCCTGCACATACGTGGAGGTTTGAAATATCGGGGTCATAATTGCTCCTGTACTCGGATCAGGTTCCAATCCGGCATGTATGGTCTTGGTATTAAATCGCATGAGTTTAAAAATTTTAAGCGTGCAAAAGTAAGCAAAGAAAGGGAGAATGGAAGTACTATATCTTTATCCTAACTCCTCTTATTTCAGAATCCTAATAATGCATGATTGGCGTGTTTCATATCTACAACTGCTACTTTTGTGCGTAAATTAGATTTGCGCTTCTTTTTTTAACAAGCTCAAATTTGGTTCCGTGGCTATTGCTTTCAGTTGATTATTGATTGCGTGTTGATAACGGATAGCAGGCAATTTAAAAATGGAAATGTGTCAAAAATTTTGTTGATAGCAACAACATTAGAAATGCGCACACAGAAGAAAATCTTTCTGCAAAAAAATGTCTCGAATAAAACTTCCGGATATTACAATCAATTAAACTCAGAATACAAGACCTTCTATTCAGCAGTTGAGCATCATTTGTTTTGTAAAAGTTTAATTACAAACTACCTTACTACCATCACATGGCCGGTGTACTTTTTATCCTTAAATTCAAGAATATAAAAATAGGTTCCTTCGGGCACTGCATTGCCTTTGTCATCTTTTCCTTCCCAACATTTGTTGGTTGAGGTAGTGCTCCAAATTTTATTTCCCCAGCGGTTATGAATTTCAACGGTGGTACACGATGTAAATTCTCCTGTTTTGCCTATGGCAAAACAATCGTTTATACCGTCACCATTTGGAGTAAAAATATTGGTAATTTCCGAAACGGCACCTAGTTCAGGCAAGGTATAAATAATGGCATTGGTATCGCTGCAAGCGCCATTAATAGCTATCAGGCTAATGCTGTGATTACTGCCGGCAGCAAAAAACACATTGGCGTTGGGGCCCGCATTCAGGCTATCTTTTACTCCATCAAAAATCCAGGTGTAAGTAGTAGCGCCCGTGCTGGTGTTGGTTAAAAACACGCGGGATCCTTCGCAGCTAAGCGAGTCAACATACGTAAATGCTGCAGTTACATCATTAACACTTGGCACCGTAAAATTCTTTACTGTTGTGCATCCTTGTGTGTCTGTTACGGTTACCGTATATGCTCCAGGAGCAAGTAAAGTTAAGCTATTGGTAGTATTGCCATTACTCCACAAATAGGTATATGGTGCCACACCGCCCGAGTCAACATTGATAGCAATGCTGCCATTGCTACCTGAGCAGGGGCTTCCTGTTATGGTATTGCTTATACTAAATGGATCAGGCTGTTTAATCGTAAAGGATATTATTTCGGGGCATCCAACTCCAGACTGTGTAACGGTAACCGTATAGGTTCCTGCTGCAAGGTTGCTAATGGAGGAAGACGTTTGTCCATTACTCCATAAATAGGTGAAATTTCCGGGGGATAAAATGGATACGTTTATTGCCCCATCATTACCTGCATTGCAATTAACATCGGTAGTCGTATTATTGTAGCTATAAGCCGAAATATTTAAATTGAAATTAGCAGGTGGTGCTACATTACCACATATATCCGAAATAGAATTTATCAGGCTTAGTATATACGTACCGTTATAATTAGCTGCCGGATTAAAATAAAAAACAAACGTACGCGAGTAACCACAAACCGAATTACAATTTACCGCATACACACTATCAATTATCAGGGTATCATTGGTAGGGTCAAGTAACAGGAAATCATTTTTATCAACGCTCGAACATTGAATATTTTCGCTAAAGGTTACCTGAAACGAATCTTGTCCGCACGTAAAATTTGTATTTACACTATCAATAGTTGGTGGTGTTTGATCTAAAATACTGGCTGTACTGGCACTAAAGTCTATCGTATAGCCGTTAGGCGATACCGAAAACTGACTCACATTAATCACATAGGTTTGACCTTGCAACACATTGATGGGAGGGCCATTTTGTGCACCCGGCAATCCATTTGGGCCTGTTACCCCTGGAGTTCCGGCAAAGTTACAGGCAACTTCTAAACTTGGGTTGGCAAATATATCGCTGCAGTTAGCATTGCTCAGGTTATATACGGCCCAGTCATAGTCATCGGTTAATACATTGGGGGTAATAGAGAATTTAACCTGCCCGCTTGTTTGAACGGTAAACGAATACCACACACTGTTTTTCTCACCCTGCCCAAGGCAAGAGATTATACTATTAATTTCTTGTGGAATGTTACCCGTGCCCGAGTAGGCATTTAGTTCCGAATAAATAGGCTGACAAATTGGAATAGCACATGGGCAATCCTGCACCGTTGGCGATTGCGCCAGCACTATGTTAGAAATTACTAAGGCAAACACAAATAAATAGAATACTTTTTTCATAGGAAGAGGAAATATAATTTTTCACAAATATAACGATGTTTTAATGTTTAGAGTAATTTAAAATTAAACTCCGGTTTTAGTCTTTTGAGAATAGCTAGTTTTGTGCGGTTATGCCTACTGATATGTTTTTAGAAATACTTCCGGCAACGAAGGACCATGCAGCCTTACTTTGTAAAATTGGAGCACAATTTTTTTATGATGCATACAAGGATGTAAAGTCAGAAACCGACCTTCAGGAGTATATAGCCGATGCCTTCCTTTTAGTAAAGGTAGAAGCAGAGTTTGATAACCCGATGCTTTTTTTTGCCATTGGGTACGTAAATAAAATACCGGTAGCTTACATTAAATTGCGTAGCGACCGCACACACCCTAACCTGGAGGGTATTGCCAATCTCGAAATAGAACGAATTTATGTTGACCGCCAGTATTGGCGATATAAATTTGGCGGTGCTATGATGAACTACGCCATTGAATATGCCCGTCAAAACAAGTTCGATTGTTTGTGGTTGGGTGTTTGGCAAGAGAATAATCGCGCTATCAGTTTTTACAAAAATGCCGGCTTCGAAATATTTGGCACCAAAAAATTTTATGTGGGAAGCGAAGAAAATAATGATTTTGTAATGCGCTTAATGTTATCGTAATGGAGTACACTTGCTATACGTTTACCTTGGAAAATTTTTCGGAAGAAAATTCCGAAATTCTAATTGCATTGCTTGGCGAATTGCCTTTTGAAATGTTTGAAACAAAGGACTCCAGCGTGTTTGCATACATGCTAACATTGTTAGACCACGAGGGTATCGAGCAAGAAATTAACAAGCTCAAGGCGGTAGTTTCTTTCGATTTTGAAAAAGAAAAAGTAATAACACAAAACTGGAATATGGAATGGGAATCCAATTTCAATCCCGTAGTTATTGAAGATAAAATTTACATCCGTGCCGAGTTTCATCCACCTGCTGCCTATTAGCATGAATTAATCATACAACCCGAAATGAGTTTTGGCACTGGCCATCATGAAACTACAGAACAAATTCTGGCGCTGATGTTGCCCATCCAATTCCATAACATGAAAGTTTGCGATATGGGCTGTGGCACCGGCATATTGGCTGTAATGGCCGAAAAACTTGGCGCTTCAACCATTGATGCAGTAGATTACGATGAGCAATGTGTTATAAATGCACAACAGAATATTGCACGAAATAATTGCACCCGTATTTCCATTTATAATGGCGATGCAAATTGGCTTGTAAATAAATCGTACGATATCTTTATTGCCAATATTAACCGTAACATTATACTAAGTGACTTGAATGCGTATTCGAAAAGTATACAACCTGATGGACTATTTATTTGCAGCGGTTTTTATCAAGATGATTTGGATGAAATAACCAGGGCAGCAGCAGCAAACCAACTACACTACCGGGAACATCGTGTAAAGAAAAATTGGTGTGCAGCAGTTTTTTATAAGAAATAAAAACGCTTATGGTTCCTTATTCTACGCTTCTCAATTTGAAGCGACACAGTCCTTCATCCAAAAATTTACTATACTCATTTTTATCTGGAGTATATCCGCGGGGTGCGGCAAGTATACGTTCGTTATGGTCAAGCAATACATAATATGGTTGCGAGTTGCTGCCATACCATTGTGTTTGCATGTCGCTCCATTTACCTCCGGTAGTGCTTATGGTTTTGTCGCTAAAAGGTGATTTAACAGCACCACCCTCCAGCACTTCTTTATCATCTACATATAAGGATATAAGTACATATTTTTCTGAAAGCTTTTTCAATATTTTCGCATCACTCCATACGTTATCTTCCATCTTACGGCAGTTAACACAACTCCAGCCGGTAAAGTCCACCATTACCGGTTTGCCTTCTGCTTTGGCATAAGCCATTCCTTCTTCATAATCGTGAAAGCAATTGAGGTTATGCGGGCAACCGTGCGAATTGGTATTCCATTCTTTATAAAAATCGGGGGGAGGAAACCCGCTAATTATCTTTAGAGGTGCGCCCCATAATCCAGGCACCAGGTACATGGTAAAAGTAAATGATAGGATAGCAAAAATTAATCGCGGAGTAGAGATGTAAGGCAAATCGCTATCGTGCGAAAACTTTAATTTTCCTATCAGATACAAGCCCAGTAAACCGAAAATAATAATCCACAAGGCAATGAATAATTCGCGTTGCAGTATTCCCCAGTGATATGCTAAATCTACATTACTCAAAAATTTTAAAGCCAAAGCAAGTTCAAGAAAACCTAAGCACACCTTAACCGAGTTGAGCCATCCGCCCGATTTGGGTAGGCTGTTCAACCATCCCGGAAACATGGCAAAAAGTGCAAACGGCAATGCCAGCGCGAGTGAAAAACCAAACATTCCAATAGTGGGGCCTAGCAAGGCTCCCGTTTGCGCTGCCTGTGCCAGCAAGGTGCCTATAATGGGACCGGTGCACGAAAACGAAACAAGTGATAAGGTAAAGGCCATAAAGAAAATACCTATTAACCCGCCACGGTCGCTTTTGCTATCGGCTTTATTAACCCAACTGCTTGGCAATACGATTTCGAAGGCTCCAAAAAATGAAAGTGCAAAAACGACAAACACAACAAAAAACAAGAGGTTGAAAAATACACTGCTTGCCATTTCATTTAAGGCCGATGGCCCTGCAATAATGGTAACCAGCATACCTAACGCTACATAAATAACGATAATAGAAACTGCATATATAATAGCATTGCTTATTCCCTTTGAACGGGTCTTACTTCGCTTGGTAAAAAAACTTACCGTCATGGGTATCATTGGAAAAACGCACGGTGTAAGTAAGGCCAATAATCCCCCTAAAAAGGATAAGATAAATATACCCCATAACGATTGCGACTCATAGGCCTCGTCTATGCCTTCTGAGCACTCTTTTTCTAAAATATTGAGGTCGGCCGATCTTGCTAATTTATTGGTATCGGTAGCTACCGGTGCAGGGGGCACAGCAGCAGCCGTTATAGTGTCAACAGCTATGGTTGCCGTATCTTGCGAGCTAGTTTGTTCACCGGTGCATGCTTCTTCTTTTGAGTCTTTATTTATAATACAGGTAAAGGGTACATCTGTTGGCGCAAGGCACATTCCATTATTGCAGGTTTGATAAAATACCGAGCCTTTTATTTCAAATTTTGCTTTACAAATAAGCTTAATCTTTTGCTTAAAAATTACTGTTCCCTCGTGTATATTTTCCGACACTTTGTTTATCGTATCATATTCTGAATGTGGCACCGGTTCTATCGCTTTCCCACTTTTTTCATAATTTTTTGCGTTTTTTGTAAAGGTAAATTCCGTTGCCAGCCCAGTTTCTCCGGTATGCTTTTGCGGGTATATATGCCACCCTTTGTCCATAGTAGCTTTCATTATGATGGTAGCTTCTTCTGCGCTGTTTTGCTCTACACTAAAAGACCATTTTACCGGATCCTGAATTTGAGCAAAACAATCACCATTTATTCCTGACGAACAAATCACCAAACCAATAATTAAAATGAATAACCTCATAGCAAATGCAATTTTTTAGGTCGGCAAATATAGTATTTGCTGTGCATTGCTTTGGTACAAAATGGTTAAAGGCAACTTAACTGTGGGCATAGTCAATAGACTAACCCATTTCAACTTGAAGGGGCTTACCATAATTGAGTTAATTGAGGTTTGAAATACCCTTTGAACATTGTGTACACCATAGGCCTCAATAAGATTTAAACAGCTTAAATTTCAGCGTGTTAATAAAAAACAGGGAATTTTGTTTTTGCAAATTCAAATAAGGACTTATATTGCACCGAATTAAGTGTGTTTAATGGATTAAACATCCAATTCCTCAAGGTCCCCTTTATATATTTTTTTCTTGGCTATAGTTTTAATAAGAATTATCGGAAATGTATTTTCGTTGTCAAATGTCAACCCTATTGGGCTTTGCAAAGATTCATATCGTTTAAAAATCAAAAAAATAATTAAATAAATCCAAAATAATATGAAAAAATTCTCCTTTCTCCTTCTGTTTGTCCTGACCGTTTTGGCAGGAAGCGTGTATGCTCAGTCTGTGAAAACGGATTGTAATGACTATTTTGCTAAATGGGTAGGTACCAATGCCAAACAACAGTCGGTTGAGCTTAAGCTTAATAGCGATTGGACGGTTTCCCTTACCATCGGAAGCGAAGTATTAACCGGTGTCTATAAAATGGAACTTGAAAATTCAGTTCCGGTACATGGCTTTGGAATGATAGATTTTTACAGCGAAAATGGCGGTGCTAGTCAGACACAGACCATAACCCTTGCTAGCAACGAAAGGCAATTTGTTTATTCAGGAATCATTGCTTATGACGGGGCTCAAATGCAACTGCAATTAAATAATGCAGGCAATCCTCCGACACAATTTGATGCTAACGAGCTTTTTACCCTCACTAAATAATTTAAAAATAAAATAATAAATCATTAATAATATGGTACAGAACTACTTCACTCAATTTTCGTTCCGTGGTTACATTGCGCTAATTACGGGATTGGTGGTATCATTGACCACCATGGTTGCCAATGCTCAGATAAACTATACGCGAACAACTTTTACCGGTGCTTATGTACCTATTACTGTGGGCGGTGGTGCTACACAAATTTCGACCGTGGGTACAGGCCTGGGTGACTTTACTACCATAGGCAGTATTGCAAGCGGTACTGAAGGTGCTGCACACATTCCTCTTCCATTTGATTTTACGTATAATGGAGTATTCTTTGGTGGTGGCAGTAATTTCATTGGAGTTACTACCAATGGTTACGTTTATCCAACAGCCGGTGCAACCAATGCAACCAAGATTATTTCTGCCATTAATACCAACCTGTTCACTATAACGACTCCAAACACGACCATTGCCCCATATTGGGATGATCTTACTATTGGTACTGCCGTTAATGGTATTACAGGTAGTGTATTGCATCAAACTACCGGGTCACCGGGCTCTCAGGTTATGACCATTCAATATACCAATGTCCCTGCATTTTCATCAGGTAATGTGAAGGCATTGAATTTTCAGGTTAAATTGTATGAAGGCACTAACGTTATTGAATTTGTTTATGGGCCAATGACAGCCACCGGAACGGTAGGTGGTTCGTACAGTATTTCTGAAACTGCTTCTATAGGTATCGAAGGTGGCCTCGGTGGTAACACTAATTATATAGATGCCGTTACCGGTTCAAAAACGGCTAACATGAGTATGATGACTTCCAACAAATTTACAACTTTAATGAACTTCCGCTTTACACCGGGCGCACCTGTTGCAGTTGTAGGGGGTACTTATAATGTAGGTGTAGGTCAAACCTATCCAAGTTTATCAGAAGCTGTTGCCGATTTAAATCATAGGGGAATAGCAGGTGCGGTTAGTTTAAACCTTACTGATGCCGTATATGACACTACAGTTGCAGGTGGTAACAACATTTTTCCTATCGTTATGTCTAACATTACTGGAACTTCTGCAATTAATACAATAACAATTAGCCGTATAGGTAGTCACGCTGATTTACGTTACCGTGGTACTGACCAGGGTGGCATTGGTAACCAAACGGGTACCGCTACAATAGGTACTACTTTTGAACCGATGTTCTGCTTAGTGGGTACTGACTGGTTAACCGTTAACAATGTTGACTTTACTTATAATGGTGTACAGGGCACAACTGCTCCTTATCAAACAACTAATGGTAAGGTAGATAACTCAATCGGAGTGATCAACTCATCATCAACAGATGGCGCAACCAATAATACCTTCTCTAATTTTGTTTGTACGGGCGACCGTACCTGTACCGGTGGTGGCCAGGCTATTCGTCATTTTGCGCAAACCACTCCTACCTCAGCATTGGGTGCTAACGGTGGTAATACTTACCGCGACTTTGTAATTAAAAACGGAACAAGCGGTATTATAATAAGCGGTAACGCTACATTTCCTGATATTAATAACAGGATTATCACTTCATCATGCAACACTTATAATATTATAGGTGACCCTGCAGTTGCGCATGACATGAGTAATCCAAATGCTTCCAGTACATCTCCTTTTGGTATTACTATGACTAACCAAAGCGGTTTTACAGTTAGCAACAATAAAATTACCAACATGAGTAACTTAAACGCTACTGCCTTCTTAATAGATGCAATTAACATTGCTCTTTCTTAGGGATTAACGTAGTTAACAATAATATTATCAGCAATCTAAGACAAAACGATGGTGCCAGTACTGTGCAGGTTTCGGGTATTAAAATGACCAATGCAACTACACTTGGTAAATGGAAATAAGAGTGTTTAACAACTCAGTTTCAGGTTTATCATCTGCTTATGCAGGCGCTGCCTCCATCGTGCGAGTACTGTTGGGAATACATAGTGTTAGTACTTTAAATACATCTTCAACGTATGCTATCTATAATAATAGTGTAAGTATTGATGGAAGTGGTTCGCCAAACGGTTCCAATTCTTGCTTCCAGGTAGCAGGTACAACCGGACCTAGATTTGATGTAAGAAACAACATTTTTGCCAACTTTACTGCTGCTCAGACAGGTTTAAACGTACGTCACAATTGTTATAATACCAACTCTTCAACGCTGCTTGGAGGCACCGGTACAACAGTAAATCAAAATGATATGTATATTGCTAATGATGCCGGTGTTTCTGGTTTCATAGGATGGAATACTTCATTGCTGGTTGGCTTTAATCCTGTAGCTACCTTTAATGCTGCCTTTGCTACGCAGGTAACTGCAGCTAACGTAAGTGGTGACCCATTGTTTTTTAATAACAACTCGAACCTCCATGCAACTAACGATGTCTTACTTAACGGCACAGGTAGTGCTATACCTGGATATATTACCAACGACCTAGATTGTAATCCGCGTGTGTTGCCTCAGCATATCGGTGCATATCTTGTTCCTGCTTGCGTATCGGGTATTCCTACGGTAAGTATAACACCTGCAGGATTACCATGTTCACTGCAGCCACTTAATGGAACTACCAGTGCAATAACACCTGTTTATCAGTGGTTGTTAAACGGAGTAGAAATTTTTGGTGCTACATCGGCAAGTTATACACCAACAGTTGCAGGCTCTTACAGTTTACGCGTTAATAATTCAGGCGAAAACTGTTTTGGTGTATCAGCTGCTGTTGTAGTAACTGAAAGTCCAAGTGTTGTTATTGCGCCAACCTCAGCTTCAATATGCGATGGTCAAAGTGTAACTATCACTTCAGTATCAGGTGGTGGTGCTTATGGCGCCAGTAATGCAACCTCTACAAGTGACGAAGAAATATTAGGCGTTACTGTAGGCACATTAAATAACCCGTCAATTTGCGGAGCAGTTGCTCCCGGGCCTGGTTCGCTTGCATTTCAATATTCTAACTATACCTCAGGTGTAGGTGCTCCGGCAGCGCCAAGTTTAAATGCAGGTGCTACTATAGCATTTTCAATTAATATTGGAACCTGCGGTGGTATCTTTACCAGTGGTTGTTCCATATTTATTGACTATAACCAAAATGGAGTTTGGGAAAATCCTGCCGAGCGTGTTGCAGGTACGCCTGCAGGCACCAACGGCCCATATATTTTTGCAGGTAACTTCACAGTTCCTGCTACAGCTAAAGATGGTATAACCCGCATGCGTGTAATTAATGTTGAAAATGGAACATCAGCTTCTATTGTGCCTGTTGGAACTTATGGCTTTGGCGAAACAGAAGATTATAATGTTAACATTGTTAATCCTCTCTTTTATTCTTGGTCACCATCAACGGGTGTTTCAAGTACTACTATACTTACTCCAACCATCACACCGGTAATCGGCACCACCGTTTACACCTTGACGGTTACTGATGGCGCAGGTTGTACTTCTACAAATACAGTGTCAATTACCAATTTAGGTGCAGGCGATCCTAATCCAACTACAACAAGTGCTGGCATTTGTGCCGGTACTACCGGAACGTTGTCTGCATCAGGTTTGTCAACCTTAAACTGGTACACATTACCGGTTGGGGGTACACTTGTTAATACAGGGCCTACTTATACATTGGCATTCCCCGCTACAGCTACCTATTATGTAGAGAGTTTTAACGGTATTTGCCCAAGTGGTAGAACACCTGTTACCATAACGGTGACTGCAAATCCTTCCACAACTCCTACTGCTGTTCCATCGGCAATTTGCTTAGGTGGCACTTCGCAGTTAGATGCAGGTACTTTCTTATCGGGAAGTTTAACTACCCCGCTTTTAGCGGGTAACGGTGCTAGTGGTAATGCCTTTAATGTTGTGGCAACAAATACCATTACATTAACCGGGTTTTCTATCACTTCTACTACTGTTTTGCCTTCATCCGCTCAGGTTTGGTATCTGCCTGGTGGTTTTGCAGGGCCTACTTTAACTAGCAGTGCTGGCTGGACTTTGGCAGGTACAGGCACGGTTGCTCAAGGTACCAATTCACCCATAACGGGGTTGGTAACCAACATTACCATTCCTGCAGGTCAAACCTATGGTATTGTAGTGGTTTCTGCTGGCTCAGTTTCTTATACCAACGGAACGGTATTTAATGCTCCAATGTCAAATGATGCTAATCTGGCAATAAGACAAGGTTGCGGTGGTGCCGGTTTTGGTGGTGCATTTGCATTTAGCAATACCCCACGTAACTTTAATGGTACCATACAATATTCATTTGGTGATCCAAACTTAAACTTTGCATGGTCTCCAGCAGGAGATTTAAATAGTTCAACAATAAAATCGCCAATAGCAACACCTACTACAGCGGGTCCAAATCCCTATACCGTTACCGTTACCAATTTGGCCGGTTGTACATCAACAGCTACGGTTACTGTAAGTGTAGTTGCACCTCCGGTTGCACCAACAGCATCAGTAGTTTCAGTACCTTGCGGTAATGGTACAGCATCATTATCTGCTTCGGGCAGTGGCGGTACATTTAAGTGGTATGCCAATGCTTCAGGAGGCACAGCTTTATTTACAGGTGCAAATTATTCACCGGTAATAGCCAGCGATACTACCTTCTATGTTTCCGAAACCACCTTGGCTGCACCTTTCTGCGAAGGACCACGTACAGCTGTATTTGTAGATATAGTTGATCCGGATACTATTACTGCTGCAGTTGATATTCCACTTATTTGCAGCCCTGCACTGGTACCACCTACTACTGTAACACTTACTGCTACTAACGTATCAATTCCTCAGTTAAATCAATATCAGTATACCTGGACAGCACCCGTTTCAGGTGGCTTAGTGACTAGCACAGGTGCAGTGGTAACTGCTGTACCTACTGCTACAACTACCTATACTGTTACAGCGCAACAAATAGGCAATTTAACTGTAAATATTAATGGCTTTAGCCCGAACGGCAACACGATTCAGGATGAAATTACATGGACAATTAAAGATGCATCATCAACAACTATATTAAGTGGCGGACCTTATGCAAATCAAAATAATAACGTAACATCGGCACCGGTACTTTCTACTAATGGTCCTTTTACTTTCGATATTTCAGCCGGCATTAACACCAACTTTACCAACTACACAGTATTCTGCGATGGAAATGTGGTGGCTTCGGGTTGCGTAAGAGGTACAAATAACGTGGATCAAGTTGAATGTACAACCTTTACACCGGTTACCGTTCCAAATATTAATGGCTGTTTAGGTACTTGTAACCGAATTAAAACTGTAACAGTAGGAGTTGGTGCAACACCAACGGTTGCTCCTACAGGTACAATATTGATAGATGAATGCGACAGCGCCTTAGTTCAGTTAAATGCCAATGCGGTTTCAAGTAACTTTATTACTGTTAATGCAAATATTGGTAACGGCACGGTACAAAATGGCACAACCACGCAACCAGCACCTTACGGAAACTTCTTTGACAGCAACCGTTCGCAGATGCTAATACGTGCATCAGAGTTAAGCGCTGCCGGACTTTCTGCAGGTAGTAGCTTAAGCGAGATTAAATTTGATGTAGTTAACACGAATGGAACTTTACCCTTAGAAGGATTTACAATTTCCTTAGGCCATACAGGCTTAACAGCATTAACTTCTGGATCGGCAGTAGCCACGCCATCCACTGTTTTTGGTCCGGTTGTTTATACGCCTGTTGTTGGTATAAATACTCATGTGTTCAGCGCGCCTTTTGTGTGGGATGGTGTTTCTAGCATCGTTGTCAATACATGCCATTTTAATGTAAATTTCACTAATAATTGTACGTTTAATCAAACGATTACTCCGTTTGTTTCTACTACCAGTATTGTTGCTGATAATGCTTCACAATGTGCAGCTGCACCCAACGCAGTATTCTCACAAAGACCTAATATTACATTTACGGCCACAGCAGGTACAACAGTATCGGTAAGTTGGAGCCCTTCGGCCGGATTGAGCAGTTCGACCGTACAAAATCCAACTGTTAAGATTGATGGTACTACTACCTATACAGTAACAGCTACAGAGAATGGTTCGGGTTGTTCTGCTACCTCATCGGTAACTGTTAACTTTACGCCAACACCAATTCCTGCAGCTCCAGCTGCATTGGGTGATGTGGTGTGTGGCCCCGATATCGTTAACCTCTCAGCTACCGCTGGAGATATAAATAATGTGTTAATATGGACCGATACCATTGGAGGACAAATACTAGCTGTAGGTCCGACCTTTAACCCATATGTAACTACTTCCGGTTCTTATTATGTAAGGGAAGTACCTCCAATAGCTCCTGTTCTCATGAATAATAATATTGGTACCAGTGCTGGATTTTTCCCTGATAATGCCTCATTTATGAATTTCACAGTGACAGCTGCCGAGGGGGTTATAATTAATTCAGTACAAGTATCTACCAATGCACCTGTAAGTAACGCTCCTTTGGTAATTGCATTGGTAAATAATTTAGGTCAGATAGTTTCGGTGTTAGATACCTTCTTCTTATCTGCAGGTGGGGTAACCGCATTACAAACAATTAATTTGGGTTTATATGTACCACAAGGTAGCTGGAGATTACAGCCAATTTTGAATCCGAACTTAAATGTTAGTAATACCTCTACATTACCTTCTACCATTCCCGGTAAAATTACGGTTACATGTTTCGGTAATGTGAGTAACCCGTGCTTCCCTGTAGGCTTTAATGGATTGTTCTATAATTGGGATGTTTCGGCACCTTGTGCAGGGCCTCCTACCATAGTAAATTATACGGTAACTACACCGCCAGCTGGTGGCATAGCCTCTTCGGGTGGTTTATCGTTTTGTGATACCATAAACACTACCTTAACTGCTATTGACAGCACGTTGAGTGGTTATGATGGGTTTACATGGAGTCCTGCAACCGGCTTAAGTGCGACCACAGGAAGCTCGGTTGTTGTTACCAATGTATTGAGCTCAACAATTTATACCGTTGTAATGAATAATTCGGTAAGTGGATGTAACAACATAGCAACCATCAATTTAACGGTAAATCCTAGTCCATCCTTATTGCTTAGTTATACCGATACGACCGTTTGTACCTCCAGCCCCGATTTAACATTTAATTCTACAGCTGCTAAGTCAAGTGTGGTGCCTGTTGGTAATCGTTTTAATCCTAATTTTATAAATGGGCAAGTATATGGTGGAAACACCACTCAGAGGTCACAAATGATTTTCACCGCGGCTGATTTAAATGCAGCCGGGTTAATAGGACCTACTAACATTACCTCTCTGGCGTACTTTGTAGTTAATAAGTTAACTACTACCACGTATAATATTACCATGAGCATGCGTGCAGATGGTCTTATTCCCGCAGCATTTCCTAGCACCGCTCATATTACTACCGGTTTAACTCCAGTGTTTAATAATCCTGCCATTACCAGCACACTTGGTTGGAATACTTATGTATTTAATACTCCGTTTTTATGGGATGGCGTAAGCAACGTTTTAATAGATCAGTGCTTTATACATAATATTGCGGGCTTTTTTGACATCGTTGCCACTTCTCCAACCTCTGGAGTAAGTTTTAATGCATTAAATGCCTCAGCATGTGCTGCTATAACAGGAGCATTTATAGCTGCGCCTAATCAAAACGATCGTCCTAATGTTCGCTTTACAGGTGGTAATGTATTGTATAGTTGGTCACCAGCCACAGGCTTATCATCCACCTCTGTCGAAGATCCTGTATTAACCGTATCTGCTTTGGTACCTAATACCATGAATCCTTATATATTGACAGTTACAGATCCCATAAGCGGATGCCAAAAAATTGATACCATTAATGTTAATTTGTTGTCTGTACCTTTAGCTCCAACGGCTTCGGGTGTTACACGTTGTGGATTTGGAAGTGTTAACTTGACAGCTACTGCCTTAGGTGGATTTACCTTGAGATGGTTTGATGCCCCTACAGGTGGCACGCAACTAGGCACCGGTTCACCTTTTTCTTATTTTGTTGGCGCTACCGATACGGTTTATGTTGAAGAATATAATGGTGGTTGTGCAGGACCAAGAACCGAAGTTATCATTACTGTAACTCCTTCTCCAGATGTAACCGTTTCGGCAACCAATAATCCAATTTGTGATGGTAATGGACCTGCCGTGTTAACAGCTTCAAGCGTTAATCCTGATTATATATACGAGTGGTCGCCTGCTACAGGCTTAAGCGCAACTACAGGAGCATCTGTTAATGCCAATCCTTTAGCGAATACCACCTATACCGTATTGGCTATTGATAACTTAAGTGGCTGTCAGGACACAGCATCTATTACCGTTATTATTGGCAATTCAATTCCTATTTCAGGAATCATTCCTACTAAATCAACTATTTGCATAGGTGACAGTTCTGTTTTGGTTTCGGGGGTTAATATTACGGGCAACTATGCTCTTACAAGTATACCATTTGCCCCAATTACACCAACCGGTGCACCAACGATATTGCAAAACGGTGGAATCTTGGTTACTCCTCTAAGCGCAGGATCTGCGGATGATGGTACATGGCAAAATATATCGTTACCTCCCGGCTTTGCCTTCAATTATTATGGAACAACGCCAACAGCAGTTTCTGTTTCCACAAATGGATTCTTAACATTTACCGCAAATAGTGCTCTTTCAGGCTGTTGCTCAGGTCAGTTATTGCCAAATGCCACTACTCCAAATGATGTGTTAGCTTATGGTTGGGAAGATTGGAACCAAACTGCAGGCACAACGGATGTATTTACAAATGGCGTAGCGCCATTCCGTAAGTTTGTGGTAAGGTCACAAGGTATACCTAGGTTTGGCGGTACAGGTGCACCTACTACCGTAATGGTTGTATTAAACGAAACGTTTAATACAATTGAAATGCATGTAACCTCTATCGTTTGTGGAGCTGGTGATATTACTACATTAGGTATTGAGAATGCAGCCGGCACATTAGGTGTTGCTGTACCTGGTAGAAATGCTGTAGCGGCATGGACGGCAGCTAATGAGGGTTGGCTATTTAGTCCACCAAACCCAGCCTCATTTGCATGGTCACCGGCAACAGGCTTAAGCAGCACTTCTGTTTCCGCACCTACCGCTACTCCTGCTACAACTACTACCTACACGGTTACTGTTATTAATAATGTTTCGGGATGTACAAGTACAAGTTCAGTTACCATAAATGTTTTACCAATTCCAACTAAACCTGTTATTACCGGTCCATCAGTTAATTGTGGCCCTGCAATTTTAACATTCACTTCTGATGCACCCGACACAGTAAAATGGTTTAGTGATTCTATCGGAGGCGCTTTGTTATTTACAGGTCAAGTATATTCACCGCTAGTAACAGCCACCGATACATTCTATGTTGAACGTACTAATGGCACATGTATTAATACCGGAGGTCGTACACAATGGATAATTACTATCACTCCTCCTCCTGCACTTACGGCCAGCGCTTCTATAAATCCAATTTGTGAGAATAGCTCAACAACGCTTTCAGTTGATGCTGGAACCGTTACAAACTATAATACCTATATATGGGCTCCGGCAACAGGACTAAGCGCAACTACCGGTTCATCGGTTGTTGCTACCCCTTTAGTTACCACTACCTATACCGTATTTGGTAGTGATGCCACATTGGGCGACCCTAGTTGTTCCAATATTGCCTTGATTACAGTGAATGTAAATCCTGCACCAATACTCTTATCAAATACCGTTAGCCCTGCCTTAGTTTGCTCTGGCGATTCGGCAAATATTAATTTAAGTATTCAAGGTGTTGGTGGATCAGGAGCTACATCAACCGTTGCATTTATTGATTTTGAAAATCCTTTGCTACCTAGTGGATGGAGCGCAACAGGATTATGGCATGTTACTACAGCATGTCCTACCGGAACTCCTCCAAACCCAACTCGTTGGGCTTACTATGGTCAAGATGGTACTTGTACATTCGATAACGGAGGTACTAATACCGGGGATTTAACCTCCGCAACGTTTGCAATGCCTCCTACAGCAATTTCGGCTAAAGTTAGATTCCGTTTTGTTTATAATGGAGAAAGTGGCGTGCCACCAACCGGATTTGATAATGCTTCGGTTAGAACAAGTATTAATGGTGGGGCATTTACTCAAGCCGCATCGCTTAGTACCAATGGATCCAACAGTACCTGGTTGGCGTCTGAATTTAATATTAATTCAGCTATTGGAGGCACGGTTGCATTGCAATGGAATTTCAATACTGTAGACGGTATAGCCAATACCAGCTTAGGATTACAAATAGATAGTGTTGCTATTACTTATGTTAATCCGGCTAGTTCATTCTCTTATGCATGGACCCCTGCGGCTGGTTTAAGCAGTACATCTGTTGCAGATCCCGAAGCCTTTCCGGTTTCAACTACTACTTATTCATGCACAGTTACCAACACAGTTACGGGATGTACAAAGGAGTTTACTTCCACAGTAAATGTTACTCCGTTGCCCAAGCCTATCATCACCCCAGGCGATACGATCTTATGCGTAAATGACAATGACAGTTATTATGTACACGCGGTAGATACGGGTGCGTATGCAGGCGGTTATCCTCCGGGAACAACGTTTGAATGGAATGATTTAAATGGCCCTGTATTAAGTGATTCGGTGGTGGTAGGTCAAAACGAGCTTTTAAATGGTTTAGTATCGGTGACGGTGACATTACCACCAGTTATGGGCAGTTGTGTAGGTATTTCAAACACAGTTACTTTAAACTTCCAGGAACCAGAGACGAAGATATTTATGTATCAGGATAGTGTAGATGGATGCACCAACTTTACGGGAGAGCTACGAGCCGAGAATTTATTTGGCGGTGCCCCTTTCCGATATATATGGCGAAATACAATGGGCGACACAATCAGAGATGTAATAGGCAGCACATCCTATAGCGGTCCATACGATTCCGATGGAGATTTGATTTTAGATGATTTTGATCTTGACTTAATACCAGATATTTATACGATATATACAGATACGATAGGCGGGTTAGCAGTAGGCACATATACAGTATATGTAATCACCAATGCTAACAGCCCATATCCACCACCATCTTGTATTAGTTCAAACAGTATTGCCTTAGGCCGCACCATCTGTGGATTACACAATGGTAACCCACCTGAGTTGATTGACCCATGTATTTGTGTAAACAACAAAGACGAGTATAACCGTACAGGCCCAACGGATGGACAGTTCCAGGAGACCATCAGCATGCTTGGAGGCAACAGCCCATGGACACTGGTATCGTTAACCAGCGGCAGCGGACGACCTTTTAGCAATAGCGTAGCCCCGGTATGCACAGGCGATAACTTGCTAGAGACCACTCCTGTAACCACTGCAGATATCGTAGAAGTAATACCAGACGATAGCAGTTACATAACGTTCTACTTCTTTGATGGAGATACCTATACTGCTACGTTTTTAGACAGCAATGGAGATACCTTAAGTATCAGCGGAGGCGGATGCAGCTATCCTGCAGCCCCACGCACAGATACAGCTGTATGGATATGTTTAGACAGTACCAACATCAACCTTCAGGATGCAGCCTTCCCTAATGGTGTAGACCCTGGCATCACATTAAACTGGTGGGATGATAGTACCTGTGTGAGCAATCCGTTAGCATATGGAGACTTAGATGATATTCCAATCAACTATCCGGATATTCATGACGTATATAATCCGGGCCCCAATGGCATGGGATATACGATCTACAACTTCTATGTATCAGCCGACAGCGTAGCCGATGCAACATGCGATGGAGTACGCAGCATGATAAGTGTATATAGCAATACGGTAGATGCAGAAATCACAAGCATCACCAATGTAGATTGTAATGGAGAAGCCACAGGAGCAATAGATATAACGGTAACCAATGGCACGGCCCCATTTACGTTCTTGTGGAGCAACGGATCAACAGACGAAGACCTGAGCAATGTAGTAGCCACCACGTATACCCTTATGATAACCGATAGTTTGGGATGTGTACGGATGATCGATGTAGAGATACTAGAAAACCCAGCCTTTGCCATTGGCAAAGTAATCACGCCAAACATGTGCCATGGCGACAGTACAGGTCAAATAGCGGTATATGTAAGTGGAGCGGTACCTGGCCCGGGATATATATATCAGTGGAGCAATGGCGCTACCACCGCAATCAACAGCGACCTTGTAGCAGGCACGTATACGCTAACCGTAACAGACAGTTTAGGTTGCGATACGATCATGACTTTCTATATTTTTGAACCAACCATGTTGGATAAGAATATGACCATCAGCCAACCATTATGTAATGGCCAAACGGGCAGTGTAAACATCGCAGCCTTTGGCGGTACACCATGGAGTGGAGGCGGAGTGCATGCAGCAGGCTATGACTATAGCCTTGATGGAGGCGCGGCCCAAAGCAGCGGCATATTTGCAGGCATCAGTGCAGGCACCCATACGGTATTAATTACCGATAGCAATGGCTGTAATCTGGCAGTAGTGTTTACCATAACAGAACCTGCGGCACTGATATGCGATGGCAGCGTAAGCAATGCCATGTGTAATGGCAGCAGCGATGGAATGATAACGAGCAACATAACCGGAGGCACCGCACCTTATACATACAGTTGGAGTACAGGCGCAACCACGCAGAGCGTAAACAACCTGAGTGCGGGCATCTATACAGTAACGGTAACCGATGCCAACGGCTGTACCATAAGTTGTACCTATACCGTAGGCGAGCCAGCGGCCATCACCTTTAGCCTAACAGCATGTGATAACATTAAGTGTTTTGGCGGTAGCGATGGTAAGGCATGCCTGAACAATGTAGCAGGCGGCACAGGACCTTATACCTATCAGTGGAATACCGTACCGGTACAAACCACCGCGATGGCCACCGGCTTAACAGCAGGAACGTGGACGGTAACAGTCACCGATGCGATGGGTTGTATGGCCACGGGCAATCGGTAACGATAAGCCAGCCTTCGGCAGCTCTAACTTTAAGTGGAGCCATTACCAATGCAAGTTGCAATGGCGGTACCAATGGCGCCATCAACCTGACCATATCAGGAGGCACAGCAGCGTATAGTGTACTATGGAGCAATGGCAGCACAAGCGAAGATCAAACAGGCTTAGCCGCAGGCACATATAGTGTAACGGTTACAGACGCAAACGGATGTATTGCTGCAGGCAGCTACACGGTAGGTCAGGCAGCGGCCCTAGCTATCAACCTGAGTCTTGGCAACGTAAGTTGTAACGGAGGCTCCAATGGCAGCATCATCGCCAACGTAAGTGGCGGTAGTGGCAGCTATAGCTACAGCTGGAGCACAGGTGGCACCAGCGCATCTATCCTTGGCTTAGGCGCAGGTATTTACACGGTAACGGTAACAGACGGCAGCGGATGTACGCTAAGTGCAAGTGGCACGATAACCGAACCAACTGCATTAGGATGTATTTGTAATGCAAGTGTAACTAATGTAAGTTGCTTTGGTGGCAGCAATGGCAGTGTAACCGCACAACCATTGGGTGGCACAGCTCCTTATAGTTATGTATGGAGCAATGGCGCATTAACACAAACGATTAACAATTTAACAGCAGGAACGTATACGGTAACCATAACGGATGCCAACGGCTGTACCAAAGTGGGCACGGCCACGGTAACGCAACCAAACCAATTGTTCGTATTTGTAAACGGTACCAATCCGGCATGTAATGGGGCCACTAGTGGTTCGGCCACATCGATGACCATAGGCGGCACGGGCCCTTATACCTATAGTTGGAATACGGTACCAGTTCAAACCAACAGCATCGCCACCGGCTTAGGCGTAGGAACCTATACCGTAACAGTGACAGATGCGAATGGCTGTATCGGCACCGCGAGCGTTACCTTAACAGCGCCACCGGCCTTGAATGTAACGAGCAAGAAGACCAATGTAAGTTGCCATGGCGGTAGCAACGGAACCATAACGGTAGTGCCATCAGGCGGAACCGCACCTTATAGTTATGCATGGAGCAATGGAAAAACAACGAAGTTTGTAATAGGCCTTGCAGCAGGAACATATACCGTAACAGTAACAGACGCAGGCGGATGTACCAAGACCTTAAGTGTTACCATTACCCAACCAAGTGCAATGCTTGCCATATACAGCGTAACCAATGTAAGTTGTAATGGTGGCAGCAATGGCGCCATCGACTTAACGGTAACAGGCGGCACACCAGCCTATACGTACTTATGGAGTACGGGAGCTACCACACAAGATATAACAGGCCTTGCAGCCGGAGCATACAGTGTAACGGTAAAAGATAAACGAGGATGTATTCTGAATGCAGTAGCAATCATTACACAGCCATCGGGCATGATTGTAAGCATGAGTCCTAAGAATCCGAAGTGTTTTGGAGCCACCAATGGCCAGGCCACCGCAAGTGTAACAGGGGGAATGACGCCATACACGTATGCCTGGAGCAACGGACAGACCACCGCAGCAGCCACCGGCTTAGCAGCGGGAACGTATACAGTAACAGTAACCGATGCCAATGGATGTACCAAGACAGGCAGCGTAACGTTGAGCCAGCCATCGGTATTAACCTGCACTGCCAATGTACTGCAGACCATAGCATGTAACGGGGCCACCACGGGCAAGATAGGTGTAACGGTAACAGGCGGCACGCCAGGTTACACATATACCTGGAATACCGTACCGGTAGCCACTACCGCGATAGTAAACAATATAGGAGCAGGCACGTATACGGTGATCGTAAAAGACAAGAACAACTGTACAACCAGTTGCAGTGTGACGTTAACTCAGCCGGCAGCAATTACCTGCGATCCATTGACCAGCACAGCGGTAAGTTGTAATGGAGGTAACGATGGCACGGCCACCATAAGTGGTGTAACCGGAGGCACAAGCCCATACACTTACTTATGGAATACAGGGGTAGCACAAACTACCACCACAGCAACCGGCTTAACAGCAGGAACCTATACGGTAATAGTTACAGACGCTAATGGATGTACCAAGACTGCGAGTGTAACAGTAACCCAGCCAACGGCCTTAGCAGCAACGTTTAGCACCACGCAACCTGTGTGTGCCCCATCAACGGGCACCGCCACAGTAACAGCAAGCGGAGGCACCATGCCTTACAGCTATTTGTGGAGCGATGGTCAAACAACAGCAACGGCCTCAGCATTAGCAGCAGGTACGTATAGTGTAACAGTAACGGATGCCAATGGATGTACCGTGCAGGTAACAGGCATTGTAATCAATGCCGGTAGTACGCTTACCGCTAGTCCATTAACAGGAGTAAATGTATTATGTAATGGAGGCAATAACGGCAGCGCAACTATTAGCGGCATTGCAGGCGGCACAGCACCTTACAGCATCAGCTGGAATACGGTACCAACGCAGGGCAGTATGACTGCCACAGGCTTAATGGCAGGTACCTATACAGTAACGGTTACCGATGCACAAGGATGTACATATACGGCAAGTATAGAAATCACAGAGCCGGCCAATCCGGTTACGGCAAGTATCCCAACGGTAGTACCAATTAGTTGTACAGGCGGTGGCACAGCAAGTGCTACAGCGCTAGGCGCAGGAGGCACACCGGGATATACATACTTATGGAGCGATGGCCAGACCACAGACGTGGCAATCGGTCTGGTAGCAGGCGGATATATCGTAACGGTAACAGACGCCAATGGATGTACGGCAACAGCAAGTGTAACCATTACCCAACCGGGCGGCTTAGTATTAAACATCAGCGGCACGGATGCATTGTGTAATGCAGGCACGAGTGGTACAGCCACGGTAGTAGCCACCGTAGCCCCATCGCCTTACACGTATTTATGGAGCAATGGACAAACTGATGCTACGGCCACCGGCCTTGCATCAGGCACCTATACGGTAACAGTAACAGACGCATCAGGCTGTGTTGATTCGATAGAAATAGAGATAGTAGAGCCAAGTGCGATGATCACCGGCACGAGCCAGGTGAATGTAAAATGTAATGGCGCCAGCACCGGCAGTGCAGCAATAAATGTAGTAGGCGGAACGCCAGGATATAGCTATGCATGGAGCAATGGCAGCACCACGAAGAATGTGAGCGGTCTTGCAGCGGGCACGTATACGGTAACGATTACTGATGCCAATGGATGTACCATCACTGCCAATGTAACGATTACCGAGCCTGCAGCCATCGTAATTACGCCCACCCAAACGGATGTGGCATGTAATGGCCAGAATACAGGCAGCGCCACAGCAAGCGTAAGCGGAGGCACAGCGCCTTACACGTATGCATGGAGCAACGGACAGAATAGTGCCACGATAAGCGGCCTAACAGCGGGCACCTATACAGTAACGGTAACTGACAACAACGGATGTACTGCAAGCAATGTATATGTACTTACTACTGCAAGCGCAATTGTAGTTAACCCTAGCCAAACGACTATCGCCTGCCACGGAGGCACGAGTGTATTGTTGGTTAGTCCAACAGGAGGCAGCGGCACGTATACGTATAGCTGGAGTCATGATGGTGGCAACACTACCAATACAGCTACCGTAACAGCAGGTGTATATTATGCAACGGTAACGGATAGTGCGGGTTGTAGTGTAACGTATTGCTTTGTTGTCAACCAGCCATCGGCCTTAGCATGTGGCATTACGCAAGTAAATGTAACGTGCAATGGATTAACTACCGGCAGCGCGACTGTAAATGGTACAGGCGGCACAGGACTATACACGTATGCATGGAGCAATGGTCAGACCATGCAAACTGCCACGGGCCTGGGCGCAGGAACGTATACTGCCACGGTAACCGATGGAGCAGGCTGTACGAGCACCTGCACGGTAACGATAACAGAACCTACGGCCTTATCGGTAGGTACGAGCAACACGAATGTAAGTTGTGTAAACCCAACCGGCACAGCCATGGCAGTAGTAGGCGGAGGTACCCCACCTTATACCTATTTGTGGAGCAACGGAGCAACCACAAGTGCCATCAGCGGCCTTGCAGCAGGATCATATACAGTAACAGTAAACGATGCTAATGGATGCGGACCGATATCGGCCACGGCAGTTATAGGAGCACCAACTCCGGTAACATGCACAGCCAGCGTTACGCAGAGTGTAAGTTGCAGTGGCTATCAGAATGGCCAGGCCACAGTAGTACCCGGAGGCGGCAATGGAGTATATAATGTAATCTGGAACACAGCTCCGGCACAAACCACGCTGACAGCTACGGGCATGGGAGCAGGAACATATACAGTAACCGTATTTGATAGCGATGGCTGCAGCAGCCAGTGCACGGTAACAGTAAACGATCCATTACCATTAATCTATAGCTTTAGCACCGGAGGAGCGGTATGCCAGGGTAGCAACAATGGCACAGCCACGATGAACCCTGCAGGTGGCACAGCCCCTTACAGCTATTTATGGAGCAATGGCCAAACCACGCAAACAGCCACCGGCTTAAGTTCAGGAACAGTATATGTAACCGTAACCGATGGCTTAGGCTGTAGCCTTCAGGCAGCAATTATCCTGACCCAAAGTGCAGCCCTTAACTGCAACACTACCTGCACCCCAACATCTTGTGGTCAGGCAGTAGGAACAGCAACGGTAAATGTATTTGGCGGCACCCCACCATATGTATATCAGTGGAGCAATGGCGGCACCAATGGCATCAACACCGGCTTAGTAGCAGGCGTATATACCGTATTAATAACGGATGCCAGTGGATGTACCACCACATGCACAGCAATGGTAGGACAGGCAGCAGCAATCCAGTATAGCTTACAAGTAACCAATGCATTATGTAATGGTGGCAATGGCAGCATCAGCATCACTAACCTGAATGGCGGCAGCGCCCCATATGGTTATGTATGGACCAATGCCCCTGGCGATACGATCGATAGCTTAAACACGAGCATCACGGCCCTTGCCGGATGGTATTATGTAACGGTAACCGACAGCAATGGCTGTACAAAACTTGATAGCGCTCAAATTACCGAGCCGGCCATCATGGTTGCCACAGCAAGTGGTATCAATGTAAGTTGCAATGGCCAGAGCAATGGCAGTGCCAGTGTAGTAACTACGGGAGGCGTTGCGCCATACAGCTATGCATGGAACAACGGAGCAAGCCAGAGCATGACCGCTAACCTTGGAGTTGGAACATATACAGTAACGGTAACAGATGTTAACGGATGCATGGCCACGGCCAGCATCGAGATCACGCAGCCGGCAGTATTAGATACGATAAGCACCAGCAGCACCGATGCCAATTGTGGATTGTGCGATGGTACGGGCACAGTGACTATGACAGGAGGCACAGCCCCTTACAGTTATCGGTGGAGCAATGGACAGACCACCCAAACAGGTACCAACTTATGTTCAGGCAACAACTTTGTACAAGTAACCGATGCCAATGGATGTGTAGTAAGTGTATGTGTGAAAGTAGGCGGAGGCACGTTTACGGCAACCCTAAACAGTCCAACGTATGCAGGCGGGGTCAACATCCGTTGCAACGGAGGTCTTGATGGCAGCATAAACCTGACCACCAACCCACAAGGCGCGTATACCTATACCTGGAGTAGCGGAGCAACAACCGAAGACTTGATGGGCGTAGGAGCAGGCACATATACGGTAACAGTAAGCAATGGAGTATGTACCCAAACGGTAAGCATAACCTTAACGGAGCCGGCAGCATTGACAGCTACAGCCAGTGGCACCAATGTAAACTGTAGCGGAAATAACAATGGCACGGCTACGGCCGCGGCTATGGGAGGCGTAAGCCCATATAGCTATAGCTGGAGCAATGGTCAAACAACGGTAACAGCCACGGGCTTAATGGCAGGCACGTATACGGTGACGGTAACAGACGCAAACGGATGTACGGCCACAGCAAGCTATGTGGTAACAGCACCTGTAAATGGTCTTAACATCACTGAAACGCATGTAAATCCAACATGTAATGGCAGCACCAATGGCAGCATCAACATAACGGTAACAGGCGGTACCGCCCCATATACCTACATATGGACAGGCGGAGCAACTACCGAAGACCGTACTGGCCTTGCAGCTGGATCACATACGGTAACGGTAACAGATGCCAATGGATGTACCATCACCTTGTGTGTAGTATTGGTAGGACCTAACCCATTGGTATTATCACAGTCATGCACCAATACAAGTTGCAGCGGTGGCGCCAATGGCTCATCGAGTGTGGCAGTAGCAGGAGGCACGGCCCCATACATCTACACATGGAATACCTTTGCAAGCAGCAGCACCATAACCGGATTACCTGCAGGAACCTATACGGTAACGGTAACAGATGCAAATGGATGCAGTGCCAGCAGCAGTTGTGCAGTAATAACACCGGTTACAGTAGCCGTAGTGGTAGACAGCACCAGGAATGCTACCAGCTTTGGTGGCAATGACGGAGCAGCGTATATCAGCGTAGCAGGCGGCACCAGCCCATACACCTATCAGTGGAATACGATACCTGTAAAAACCACCCAAGATGTGACCGGCTTAACAGCAGGAAACTATCAGGTGACGGTAACCGATGCGGGAGGCTGTGTAGCCTTTGCAAGTGTGACTATTACCCAACCAAACTATCTATGTTCACCAACATTGTTCCATACCGAGTTCCCGGCACAATGGAGTGTAGCACCTTCTGGTAATAATATAGGTACGTATCTTGTAAATCACTTCCCGGCAGCGTTCCCAGCGAGTCTGGTAGTAGGCGGAGGATGTGGTGTAAGTAAGACGTTGTCACTTACCAACTCAACGGCAGTTCGCAACTTCTTGTTGGGTCAGCCACTGACAGGTGGAGCAACCGTATTGACCAGCAATCTTACCAACCCAACCAGCGGAACGTTTAACAGTTCATTTGCTGCCTTGGTAGTGAGCTTAAAGATGGCGGTAGTATTTGATGCTTACGATCCAAACTTTGCACCATTGCCAACGGTAACCTTGGGTAACTTGATCTATAATGGCCCCGCACCGTTTACAGGCATGACCGTGACACAGATATTGAATAAAGCAAACGAGCGCTTAGGCGGATGTTCCACTCCAGGCTTCACCACAGCACAATGCAGCACGGCAGTATGGAATACAGTGAATGCATATGCGGGAGGTTCACCGGGCAGCACAGTAGGCATGTTTAGTTGTCCTGCACCACCCAAAGCAGCCGATGGAATTACGTCAACAACGGGCTTGGTAAATCTATATCCAAACCCAACTAATGGCGTGATGAACATCAGCTTTAGTGCAGTGGCAGAAGGAAAAGTAACAGTGCGCGTATACGATGCAATCGGAAGAGTAGTATTTATGACCGAAGAGGCAGCCTTTGAAGGAGTAAATACCCGTACGTATGACATCAGCAAGTTAAGTGATGGCATGTACCTGGTTAATGTACAGGTTGACGGCTTAACAGAAACGGTACGTATGATTGTAAGATAAAGTAACTGGAAGAACCTATCTTCCAGAAGAATAGTACCTCAACATGGCCGCCCCGGATAACTCCGGGGCGGCTTGTTTTTTAGTGGAGTGGGAGAGGTTAGCTAAAAAAACTTTCGAAATAGGAGTAAGCCTGATCGGTTTAACCACAAATAGACAGTAGAGTTTATTTATATACAGGTTTGGCTTAAAACCGTTGATATCATTATGATATACACAAAAAAACTCAACTGCTATGCAGGTGAAAATATTACAAGGGCTAAATCAAGCAAATCCTTTACTCATAAGGCTTACCGACCATATTTGGAATTCAACTTTCTATTTTCGGTTTAAGAGGAACTATTGCAATAGGGATTAGTTTAAAGCACGAAATGCCTGATGGAATTCAAGAGTTGAATTCACATGGAAGCATGAAACAAGTTATAAATAGATGGTGCTTATTTGAAAAGCAAGGCTGCTTCACCTTTTTTGCTTAATTAAATTTTACTGCTAAGAGTAAATTAAGAATTTGAATATGCCGCCTTTATATAAGCGATGGCACAAACGGAATGACTATTTTATCCTAAGAATGGATAACGATAATCAGCAGCGGGCACAAAAGTTTCTTTAATAGTGCGTGGCGAAACCCAACGGAGTAAGTTAATCATTGAACCTGCTTTATCGTTGGTTCCGGACGCGCGTCCACCTCCAAAAGGCTGTTGTCCTACAACTGCCCCTGTGCACTTATCATTAATGTAAAAATTACCTGCTGCATGTACTAATTTGCGTGTAGCCAACTCAGCTGCATAACGATCGTTACTGATAATAGAGCCCGTAAGCGCGTAAGTGCCGGTGCGATCAACCAGATCAAGAGTTTCTTCAAACGCATTATCATCGTATACATATATGGTTAACACGGGACCAAAAATTTCTTCGCACATGGTTATGTAATCGGGACGCTTGGCATGCAAAATAGTGGGAGCTATAAAGTATCCTTTCGATTTGTCGAATGATCCTCCGGCAATTATCTCTACATCTTTATCATTTTTAGCATTTTCAATGTAGGAAGTTATCTTATCAAAGGCTGCCTCATCGATAACCGCATTAATGAAATTGGAGAAATCTTCGGTGCCACCCATTTTAAAGGAGGCAAGGTCGCGAATAAGCCCAGCTTTTACATCGGGCCATTTGCTTTGAGGAATGTAAACTCGCGAACAAGCACTACATTTTTGGCCTTGAAACTCAAACGCACCTCTTGCAATAGCAGTAACGACTTCATTAACATCCGCACTATTGTGCATCATTATAAAGTCTTTACCTCCGGTTTCGCCCACAATGCGGGGATATGATTTATATTTGTAGATGTTATTGCCAATTGATTTCCAGATATTTTGGAATACTCCGGTACTTCCGGTAAAGTGAATTCCGGCAAAATCAGGGTGGTTAAAAATAACTTCGCCTGCGGTGCTTCCAGGAACATAAACAAGATTAATTACGCCATCGGGCAATCCCGCTTTTATAAACACTTCCATTAATAAACGAGCAGCATATATTTGGGAATTGGCAGGCTTCCATACAACTACATTTCCCATCATAGCACATGAGGTAGGAAGATTACCGGCAATAGCTGTAAAGTTAAACGGGGTTAAAGCAAAAATAAATCCCTCAAGTGGACGCCATTCTACACGATTCCAAACTCCAGGGCTTGAAATTGGTTGCTGCTGATATATTTCGGTCATGTATTGCACATTGAAGCGAAAAAAGTCTATCATTTCGCATGCCGCATCTATTTCTGCCTGAAAAGCATTTTTACTTTGCCCAAGCATAGTTGCAGCATTAATTTTATATCGATATGGGCCGGCAAGCAATTCGGCTGCTCTTAAGAAAATAGCTGCACGTTGTTCCCAAGCCAAATTTACCCATGCCTCGCGCGCTGACAAAGCAGCATCAATGGCGGCAGAAACATGAGAGGCATCGCCTTCGCTAAAAGTTCCTAAAACATGCTGATGGTCGTGCGGTGGTGATAATTTTTTCTTCTTCGAAGTCCTAACTTCTTTTCCGCCAATATACATAGGCGCATCAATGGTTTGACTGCGAGCTTCTGACAAAGCTTGTTCAAGTTTTTTACGCTCAGGGGTACCGGGAGCATAGCTATTAATTGGTTCGTTGACTGCGGTAGGCACTTTAAATATTCCGTACATGAAGTTTGTTTTTTTTATTGGTGGGCAAAAGTAATCTTATAATGCCTCCTCAACAAGGCCTTTCTTTTTTCAGCTCTATGTAAGTATTACAAAAGCCATTATTCTAAATTAATTATATTTGGAATGCAGAGCAGCGAGTCATGTATGAGCACGTTTCACTTGCTTGTGTATGCCCTTTCTTTAAAGCGGCACTTAGCCGATTGTAATTTGTAATGGAACTTTTTTTAGGTAAGAAATGTCTTTTTTTATCAGGTGGTTGGCTTCAAAGTTTTTTTATAAAGTGATGGGAATGATTTAAGAATTAGTAATAAGTAGTAATTATATCCGTTATTTACGAAATTCGGATGAACGTAGTTCATCTATTATTAATAGATGGAAAACGGTTTGGCGTGTTTTATGTTAACAGGCAAATGAAGATATGTAATACCTAACTTACTGTAAAAAGCAGTAAGAAATAGTGTTAATCAAAGTGTTAAAAAAAATATCGGGCAAACTGAATCATTTTGTTGGGAAACGTAAATTTGCACAAAGTCTATTCTAATCGATTCGAAAATATGAAAAGTAAATTTGCTATAGGGATATTATTGTTGGTTTTGGTTGCTTCACAGATGCAAGCTTATGCTCAGGAGGAAATTAAAACAGAGAATGGAAAGACCTATAAAATGCATCTAGTTGCCAATGGAGAAACTATTTATGGCTTGGCCAGAACGTATAAAACAAGTGCAAAGGAAATAATGGCGGCTAACGGCAATTTAACAACACTTAAGGCAGGTCAAAAAATAAAGATACCTGTAGCGAGTAATGCAAGCACTACAACAGTAAAGCCTAAAGAAAGCCCAAAGACAGTAACAACGGTAACACCTCCAAAGATAGATGTGCCTGTATTTCACATTGTAGAGCAAGGAGAAACGCTCAATGGAATTGCCAGAAAATATAGCACCACAGTAGAGCAGATACAGCAGATAAATGAGCTGAATGATGCCACTATATCAGTTGGAAAAAAATTATTTTTGTCGAGAGGAGCCAAAGCGAAATTTGAAGCCGATCAAGATGCCGCTGAACTTAAGAAGTCGCAAGATATGAACCCTATAAAGTTAAACACCGCTCCTGTAAAAAACACGGATAATGCAGGAACCAACGAAGTTGAGATGCCCGACAATTCATTATTACACAAAAGGGAATCAGGCGAAGCTGCATGGGTAAATGATGCAGATTTGAATCCTAATAAGTATTTTGCCTTACACAGATCAGCACCAACCGGAACCATTATGAAAGTAACAAACCGCATGAATAATAAATTTGTGTTTGTAAAAATAATTGGAAAACTACCTGATACGGGGGATAACCAAAAGCTGATTATTAAATTATCGCAGGCGGCCGCGCAAAAGTTAGGTGTATTGGATGCTCGTTTTCAAGCAGATATTTCGTACACATCAGTAAGCGAGAATAAGTAATAGTGTAAGAAAGGTGTGGATGTTAATTTGCAATGCAACATCTTTCTTATTAACAGTGTCAAATGCTTAACAGCTACCTGGCAATTATCATTTTGGTCACGTATTTATTTACACCCTCAGATACGTTTACCACATAAGCACCGGCAGACAATGATTGAGTTTCAATTATTATTATTTGCTCAAAAAAATTTTTCTCAAAAATTAAAGTTCCCTCTGCATTAAAAATGGATATTTTTTTTTCGGATTTGTTATTTGTATAAATGCATGCAAATTCATGAGCCGGATTAGGTGAAACCCTAAGTAAGTAATCATTATTTTTATCCAAATTAATAAATGAAAGAGGTGTACCACTTCCTTCATTAGCGAGGTGCTTAAGCTGTTTATCGTTGCCTTAATCTTTACCAATGCACCAATTGTAATTGCTGCGGATGATATAGTTTGGGTGATGCAAAATAGTAAGGCAGAATTATTACAGTAATCAATATTGCTGGTACAAAGTGATACCAGTATTTGAACAAGCTAGTTTCTTACCGAATAAAGAGTATGACATAAAGAAACAATAAGGGCCCAAACAAGAAGTGTAACGGATAATTAATATTGGTAACAAAACTATACTTAGCCAAAAGTCCTGACCAGTATAAGATGTATTCACCTATACTAAGTGAGGCAGCAAATAAATACGCTGCCATAATCTTTAAGGCCGAATTATTAGTTCTAACACCAATTTACCCGAATATACAAGCATGAACGAAGGCAACAAATACGAATACTATAAATACGAATATTGCCATCTGTAAGAATTTAGATTTTGTTAGATGGTAAAAATAAGATGCTATAAAACAAAAAGGGTAACACTTTATAAGTTATTACCCTTTTTGCTAATATTAATATGCCGGCTAATATTATTGACCGCTCAAGATGCGATTGTACTCGGGTTGATTCTTTAATACTTCGATAGCTTTAGTTACTTCCAAATCGTTTTTGAAATCATTTTCTACACGTCCTTTAAGGTAATAATAACGAGATACTATTTCGTTTTCGAGTTGTTGTTTTATTTCAGGTTTAAACTTAATAAGATCACTCTCCTTATCATGTTTCATTTTGCTTTTTAAAGTTTCAAACTCCGATTTAACACTTTCGAAATATTTTTCTTTTTCAGCTATTTTTTTCAATTCGTCCATTTCTTTTTCGCTACGCGTGGTATAGTCATATTCTTTCGTTTTTACCCAAGCAATAAAATCAGTGTATTCTTGTTCGGTAAGTTGAAAGTCTTTGGCAGCGCTTATGGTTGCATGGTTATTACGATACTGTGTGGCATAATCAAAAATCAAATACTTAGAAATTAAGCTCACCGAAATATTGCTAAGCTCTTCGGCTTCTATTTTTACATCAGGAGTAATGCCACCACCATCATAAACCTTTCTTCCACTCTTGGTTTTAAACTCAGTTACAAGGGAGTCGGGCACTTTGCCAACGCTGCCATCCTCGTTGCGATGCGAATAATCAAGTGCCTGAATACAACGGCCGCTGGGAATGTAATATTTGGCAGTAGTAATTTTTAGTTGCGAATTGTAACTCAACGGGCGTGTAGTTTGCACAAGCCCTTTACCAAATGAACGTTGTCCAATAACCACTGCACGATCTAAATCCTGCAATGCTCCGGAAACTATTTCGCTGGCCGATGCAGAACCGCTATTGACAAGCACGGCAACTGGTATTTGCAAATCTATGCCACTGTTAAGTGCCTTATATTGCTTGTCCCATTCTTTTACTTTGCCTCGTGTAAATACCACATCGGTTCCTTTATCAGTAAAAATATTTACAATATTAACAGCCTCATGCAGAAGCCCACCTGGATTGCCACGAAGGTCAAGCACCAGTGAAGAAATGTTATGCTTTTCTTTTAATGCAAGAAAGGCATCGCGCACTTCGCCACCGGCATTTTCGGTAAAGCTCGTAAGTTTTATATAACCAACTCCATCACTTATTATTCCGCTATAGGTAACAGCCGGAATTTGTACTTCGGCACGCATTATTTCTTTTTCAAATTTTTTATCTCCATCGCGCTGCAACACTAATTTCACTTTTGTATTTGGCTGCCCTTTCAATATTTTACTAACGTCATCTACATTTTTGTTGTTCACTTCTTTACCATCTACTTCAAGTATGACATCGCCTGCACGCAAATCTTCCTTTTGCGCAGGATATCCTTCGTATGGATCAGTAATTACTACCTGATTTCCCTTTTTTCCTATAAGCGCACCAATACCTCCATACTGCCCGGTAGTCATAAACCGATAGTCTTCTATATCGCTTTCGGGTATGTAGTTGGTGTAAGGGTCAAGGGTGTTGAGCATATCGTCAATACCTTTTTTCATAAGATCACCGGCTTAACATCATCAACATAATAAATGTTGAGCTCTCTGAAAAGTGAAGTAAAGATGTCGAGGTTTCGAGATATTTCGAAGTAGTTGTCGCTCTCCGGAGCGAAACTGTAAACGCCCAAACTACCAATGGCAATACCAATTGCCACCAGGGTTATCTTTGTTTTTGATAAAATTTTATTTTTCATTATTAATAAATACTAATTATTTCTAAAATACATTGCTATAAAACTTTGTTTGTTTGATTGGTGGGTGTAAAAAAAATTATTTCTCAGGAACAGGGTCATACCCATGACCACCAAAAGGGTTGCACCTTGCAAACCTTTTCAATGTTAACCACAGTCCACGCAAGGCGCCATGCTTGTTTATGGCTTCCATTCCATATTCACTGCATGTGGGCACATACCTGCATGCGGGCATGAGCAAAGGTGAAATTGCATTTTTGTAAAATAAGATTAACATCAACAGTATTTTCTTAATTGCCTTGTGCATGAACCATTTTCAAACGATGTAAAATTAATTTAATTTTAGATTCTACTTCGTGGTAAGGGGTTAAAGTTTTGTTTACAAAGATGATAAGAACAGCAAGTTTCTTTGGCTGATTAAACATGGCTTGCTTTAACTCGTTTTTTTGAATGCGGAATGCTTCACGCATTAGTCGCTTGATTCGGTTGCGATCGTGCGCTTTTTTAAATATACGCTTAGGAACAACAAAAGCCACCTGTAGCGGTTCTTGTATATAGCTCAACGCGTGATAGCAATAAATTACTTTGAATGGATGGGTGAAGAATTGTTCGCCTGAATTAATTAGGAGGTCAAAAATTTTTCTACTACAAAGTCTTTCGTTTTTCGAAAATTTATGGCTAACACGATTTAAATCTGCTGACATGAATTACAACGGAATATTTGCATGCTTCTTTTTGGGCAGCTTGGCTACTTTGTTTTCAAGCATTTTATATGCTTGAATAAGTTTTGTTCTTGTCTGTTCAGGCAAGATTACTTCATCTATATATCCACGCTCGGCAGCGCGGTAAGGATTGGCAAAGTGTTCAATGTATTCTTTTTCTTTTTCCAAAAGTTTTTGAGCCGGATCTTTAGCTTCGCTTATTTCTTTTTTAAAAATTATTTCGGCAGCGCCTTTAGCACCCATCACCGCAATTTCGCTGGTAGGCCAGGCGTAATTCATATCGGCACCTATATGTTTGCTGTTCATTACATCATATGCGCCACCATATGCTTTGCGCGTAATTACAGTGATACGTGGCACGGTAGCTTCGCTAAAGGCAAATAATAGTTTAGCACCATTGGTAATAATTCCATTCCACTCCTGGTCGGTGCCGGGCAAAAATCCTGGAACATCTTCCAATACAAGCAATGGAATATTGAAGCAATCGCAAAACCTTACAAAGCGAGCAGCCTTGGCCGAAGCTTTTATATCAAGCACTCCGGCAAGCACAGCTGGCTGGTTGGCAACTATACCAATACTGCGGCCTGCAAGTCGTGCAAATCCAACCACAATATTCTCAGCATATTCGCGATGAACTTCTAAAAAATCATCATCTACCAACTCCGTTATTACTTCGCGCATGTCATAAGGTTGGTTGGGATTTTCGGGCACAATGGAGTTTAACTTCAGGCGTGTTTCATCACCCAACGTATAGGGTAATGGTAACGCCTCGTCTTCGCAATTTTGTGGAATGTAACTCAATAATTTTTTTAAAGTTTGAATAAGCGCGACCTCGTTGGCACAAGCAAAATGAGTAACTCCTGATTTGGTTGCATGGGTATGTGCGCCTCCTAATTCTTCGCTGCTTATTTCTTCATGCGTTACTGTTTTAACTACGTTAGGTCCGGTAACAAACATATACGAAGTATTTTCTACCATCATAATAAAATCGGTAATGGCAGGAGAGTAAACCGCCCCACCGGCACAAGGCCCCATAATGGCGCTAATCTGTGGGATAACTCCCGAAGCAAGTGTATTGCGATAAAAAATATCGGCATAACCTCCCAACGATACTACCCCTTCCTGTATACGTGCACCGCCCGAATCGTTGAGGCCAACAACCGGGGCGCCATTTTGCATGGCCAGGTCCATAATGCGGCAAATTTTTTGTGCATGGGCTTCGCTCAGGCTGCCGCCAAATACTGTAAAGTCTTGCGAAAATGCGTAAATCAATTTGCCATTAACATAGCCAAACCCGGTAATAACGCCATCGCCTAAATATTTTTCGCGGTCAAGTCCAAAGTCGGAACTACGATGTGTAACGAACATGCCAATTTCTTCAAACTGACCATCGTCAAACAAAAGTTGCATGCGCTCGCGTGCAGTAAGTTTGCCTTTACTGTGCTGCGATTTTATGCGTGCTTCGCCTCCCCCTTTTTGAGCTTCGGCAATTTTATTATCTAATATTTCTATTTTGTTTTTCATAAAAATCTTGTCTTAATAATGAATACCATGCAGTATCGTGCAACATGCCATCTTTTAATGCTTCGTTACGCATGATGCCCTCGTAACTGAACCCACATTTCGAAAGCACTTTTTGCGATGCAATATTATGTAAAAATATCCCTGCTTCAATGCGTTCAAGTGAAGGTCTTTTTTCAAATAAATAATGGCAGTAGTTTTTAACCACAACGGTAGTATAACCTTTGTTGCGGTATGGCTTTGCCAGCCAGTATCCAATTTCATCCTTATGGGCATCTATTCCATATTTTAGCCATGAGCCTATTCCTCCAATAATTTCTCCGCTTGGTTGGTGAAGCACCATGAGGTTATTCTCCATGCCGATTTTAGAATGCTGTCGTTTGCAAAAATTAAAAAATTTAAGCGCATCGTTTCGGCCATAGTCTTTGGGAATCTTTAGGGTGTTGGTATAAATATCACCGTCATTAAGATATTTCACAAGCCACGATATGCTATGCCGGTCGGGGCTTACAAGTGCCAGGTCTTGGTTTATTACAATTTTCATCCGGTTTTGTAAAGGTAGTGGGCACTACTTATTTCTATCAGTTTGAGTGTGAAGCATAAGTTTCGCGATTCTTTAAGTAGAGCAATTTTGTTGTAAGGATTTTAATCAGGAGGTAACATACCTCGAATAAACTCCCAAAGGGAGTTTGAAACCAGACGTACTTGGCAGGTAAATTTCTCCAAATTCCCGATTTTTATTTTTGTCAAAAATGGTGTCCATCATATTCTCAATAAGTAAGGCTGAAAATCCAAGTGAATACGTATTAAGTACCAGAAAATGTTCTTTATCCAATAGTTTTTTTACCTGGCCCATCATATCATTTATCATGTTTTCAAGTTTCCAACTTTCGCCATCGGGTCCATGTCCATAGGCAGGTGGATCAAGAATAATGCCTTGATATTTGTTACCTCGTTTTACTTCGCGATTTACAAAGGTCATCGCATCTTCTACTAACCAACGTATATTGTCAAGGTTACTTAGCTCCATGTTTTGCCGTGCCCACGATACTACTTGCTTTATGCTATCCAGGTGAACCACATCGGCACCGGCCGCTTTACTTGCCAGTGATGCTGCTCCGGTGTAAGCAAACAAATTGAGCACCTTCGGATTTGGATGATTTATTTTTTTTATCGATTTAAAAATAAAATCCCAGTTTACGGCCTGCTCAGGAAAAACACCAACATGTTTAAACGATGTTAGGCCAAGCCGTAAGGTAATACCTGCTTTATGATTAAGGTGATTAAACGAATAGTTGATGGTCCACTGATCGGGCATATTGCCTTTCTTTTGCCACATGCCAGCAGAGCTCGATTTTGAAACAAAGCGCACATCTGCTTTTTTCTCCCAGTCTTTTTCGCTCAGTTTTTTGTTCCATATAGCCTGTGGCTCAGGGCGTATGGTAACATACTTGCCAAAACGTTCAAGTTTTTCAAAATTTCCACAATCGATTAGTTCGTAGTCGGCAAAATTTTCGGGACAAAGCAAGCGCATAGTGTGCAGTGTTAGGTTGCAAAGGTATTGAATAGATTGTTGTGATGATTAAAAAACTGTTTGCAAATTGATCTACGCAAGCTGCTGACCGATTCTTCAATTAATTACTATTGCATTTTATATACTGATGATATGTTTTGTAAAATTAAACTTATATCTATTTTCCTGTTCGTCTTAATACAGATGAATTGGGTGTATGCTCAGGTTAGCGGGGAACTGCGCGATAGAAATGAAAATCCTGTGGCACTGGCCGAAGTAAGAATTTATAATGTACAGGCAACGTTTGAGGTAACCTCAGATTCAGCAGGGAAGTTTAGTATTCCGGATATAAAAGCTGGGAGATATATACTTACCGTTACTAAAAGCGGATATAAGAGCTACATACAACCCGAGTTGCTGATAGCAACCGGCAAACCTTTATATTTGAATATTACGCTTGATGTATTTTCGGTCAACCTTGCTGAAGCAACGGTATCCTCTGCCATGTCCACCCTTACACGCATTCATACCACTTACCATATTAGTAGCGAGCAAACGCAGCGCTTTGCCAGTGCCAATGATGATGCAGCGCGTGCCATGACGTATTATCCCGGCTTAGTGCAATTGAATGATGGTACTAATCATATAAGTGCCAATGGCAACTCGCCCAATGCAACAGGATGGTTTATTAATGACTTACCGGTAATGAATCCCAATCACCTTGCCAATGCAGGAACCTTTAGCGATCGTCCGGCACCGAGTGGTGGTGGAATTACCATGTTTAGCAATCAGGTATTGGAAGGAACAAGCTTGTACAACGGCAACATGAAAGTGCAACACATAAACTGCCTGGCTGCAGCCATGCAAATGAAGTTTAGAAATGGAAATGCACTTTCACATAACAGTAGCATTCAAACCGGATTGATAGGTGTTGATGTAGCTTCCGAAGGTCCTTTAGGAAAAAAAGGAAAGGCTTCTTATTTAATCAACTACCGATACTCATTTACAGGGATACTTGCCATGATGGGAGTTACCTTTGGTGGTGAGGATATCCGTTTTCAGGATGTTACGTACAATCTGAATTTTCCTTTAGGAAAAAAAAATACAATACAGTTATTTGGTGTAGCAGGAAATAGCAGCAATGTATTCAAGCATGAACAAGACTCGGGCTTATGGGAGTCGCAAAAACAATTATTGGACATTAATTATAAGCAGCGAAATATTTTCGCGGCATTTAGCTGGACACATACGTTTGATACCAAATTTTATCTGAAACTATCGGGGGCTTTTAATTCCTTTTATACTAATCATCAGGTAAAACCACGTTTTCCGGAATTGGTATATATTCAATCGCGAAGCGAAACGGGCGACACAGCTCTTCCTCTACATTTGTATTTGAATCAATCGCTAAATGGTGTGCACTCATTAAGATATGGTGTTATTATGAATCTGCAACGCTCTTACATATCGCAATTGTCGGTTACGCGCAGGGCATTTAATATGAATGCAGTGCCTGCTCAGCAACTCAACCGAAATGCCTATTACGGATATATAAACTACACTATTAATACCGGTAAATTTTACAGCGAGCTTGGAGTACAACACTCCGAATTTACAAACTTCGACAATACAAATATCAGCACTGCCTTACGAGCACAGTATTTAGTTAGCAAACGTCATTTAGCAAGTGTTACGTTTAATAACACAGCGCAAATGCAACAGGTTCGCGACAATGCCAGGGCATACAATTTCAGGTATGCGTTTGATAATTACAAAGTACAACCAAACCGAAGTATAATGGGTACAGTTAATTACTTTTATACATCGGCAAGTATGATGCAGTTAAGTACGCAGTTTTTTTATCAGCAATTGTATCATATTGCTTCGGGTGGCATTTACAGTGTGCTTAACAGTTTTGAAAACGATATGCTTACCAATTATGCAAATAATGGTGAGGGGCGAAACAGGGGTGTAAATGTATCGCTCGAAAAGCCGCTTTTAAGTAATTTTTACCACCTCGTATCGGTAAGTGTATATGATGCTAAAGTAAAAATACAAGAACGTTGGTACGATAGCCGTTATAATGGAAGATACTCTATGCAATATACGGGTGGATATGAGAAAAGGAATAAGCGTGAGAATACATGGGGAATAAATCTGCATGGGATATATGCCGGTGGTATGCGCACCAAACAACTTGATACCCTGCAATCTATCTATTCCGAAGCCACCATTGTTGAAGCTTCACCGGCATTCAATAGAAAGTTGAAAGATTATTTTAGAGCTGATTTACGGATTACCTATCGCATTAACGGGAAGAAATCAAATACACTGTTAGCAATGGATATTCAAAATATTACAGGAAATGAAAATGAGAATGGATGGATATATGATGCGCTAACAAAGGAGTTTGTAACACGCAGGCAACTTGGTTTAATACCCGTGTTAAGCTGCAGGTGGCAGTTTTAAGCCATAAGCATTTGCAGCGTATGTTTAATCTGTTTTTGCTTTTTCTTTATCGGTCTTATGCTTTAATATTTTTGCCTCGATATAAAATATTACTTCTTCAGCAATGTTTTAGACTGATCGCCTACGCGCTCCAGTTTACGAATAGTGGAAATAATGTGGAGGCATTGCATAACCGAATCCGGATTTGCTTTGATATACTTTTCGATTACAGCGTTTGCTTTTAAGTTAATATCATCAAGTAAATCATCTTTTCGAAAAACCTTGCGGGCGGTCTTCGTGTCTTCGTTAACAAAACACTGATGCACATCATCTAAAATAGAAATTGCAATATCAAACATATCCAACAGGCGCGATTCTTTAAGCAATAAATCATCAAACTGTGCGGTTGTTTCTTTTACATACCGTGCTATGCCATCTGCTATATCGCCTATGCGTTCCAGGTTGGAATTTATTTTTAAGCAAGCCAAAACAAATCGCAAGTCTATTGCCACAGGGTTGAATAATGCGAAAATATTTTCGCAATCCTTATCAATAGTTAATTCAAGTGAATTAACTCTACGCTCGTTAAAGTTTACTTCGCGCGCAAGTTCTTTATCATTGGTAAGCAAGGCGATTTTTGCTTTGTTCAATTGGGCAAATACCAATTGATACATTTCGGCCAATTCTTCTTTTAATATCTTTAATTCAATATCGAGATGTGTCATTTTCTGTAATTGTTTTCGTAGTGAAAGTATAAAAAATTATCCAAACCTGCCTGTAACATAATTCTGAGTTTGTACTTTGGCGGGATTGGTAAATATTTTTTTGGTCTCGTCAAACTCAATAAGCTCTCCCATGTAAAAGAATGCGGTATTGTCACTTACGCGGCCAGCTTGCTGCATATTATGTGTTACTATAACAATGGTATAGTTTCGCCTCAGGTCATAGATCAATTCCTCAATTTTCGAAGTCGAAATAGGGTCGAGTGCAGAGGCGGGCTCATCCATTAATATTACCGAAGGTTCGATAGCAAGCGCCCTGGCAATGCATAAGCGTTGCTGTTGACCGCCTGATAAGCGAAGTGCGTTTTTATTTAACTGATCTTTTACTTCCTCCCATAAAGCGGCTTGTATTAACGATCGCTCAACTGTTTCGGCAAGTACAGATTTTCCATTAATGCCATTTACACGCAAGCCGTAGGCTACATTTTCAAAAATACTTTTTGGAAAAGGGTTAGGTTTTTGAAATACCATACCCACATTTTTTCGCAATTCGTTTATCGGAACTTTCTTCGAATAAATTTCTTTGCCATCAATTTCGGCAGCGCCTTCAATTCTAAATCCTTCAATGTAATCATTCATACGATTGAATAAACGCAGGTAGGTAGATTTGCCACAACCCGAAGGGCCAATAAGCGCAGTCACGGTGTTTTCGCGAACCGTCATAGAAATATCTTTCAACACATGAAAGCTTCCATAGTAGCAATTAATATGTTTTGCTTCGAGTTTATATGTTTTATTTCTGGGTGATTCCATTGCAATTTTTCAACTAGTAAACGTATTTTTTTTTCTTACCATCTCACCTGGCTTTGCCATTTGTTACGCAAATAAATAGCACCGGCATTTAATATAAAAGTAATAACTAAGAGTACAATAATAGCAGCCGCAGCATTAATGGCAAAGCCGTGTTGAGGCCGCGATACCCAATTGAAAATCTGAATTGGCAACACAGTATAGGAGTCAAAAATACTTTTTGGAGTAAAGGGTACATAGGTAAGTGCGCCTGTAACAATAAGTGGAGCGGTTTCGCCAATGGCCCGCGACAGTGCCAATATAATACCCGTAAGTATGCCTCCGAATGCCGATGGTACCACACTCATTTTTATGGTTTGCCATTTGCTGGCACCTAATGCAAATGAAGCTTCGCGTATGGTTTTAGGTACTGTTTTGAGCGCCTCGCGGGTTGATACAATTATTACAGGCAAAATAAGTAAAGCAAGTGTTAGACTTCCGGCTATAATGCTTTGACCTAATCCTAAAATCGAACAAAAGTTCAAGGCCTAACAGACCATAAATGATTGAAGGTACACCTGCAAGGTTAGAAATATTGATTTCGATAAAATTTGAAAACCAGTTTTTCTTGCTATATTCTTCAAGATAAATGCCTGCGGCCACACCGATAGGAAAAGCTATTATTAATGTCGTAATTAATATCCAAAGTGTACCAATCCAAGCAGTATAAATACCGGCACTCTCCGGTTTTCTTGATGGCAAGTCTGTTAAAAAGCCAATGCCTATACGCGAAACACCTGTAATCCCAATTGATATAACCAATATAGCCAAAGTGTTAACAGCGCTAAGGAGGTTGCAATTATTGCAATGGTAATAAACAAGTTATTATTTAATTTCTTTTGTTGCGTGTTATTCATATACCTGAGCGTATTTTTTCTTGATGAAAAAACTCAAATTATTAAGTGCAAAGGTGAACACAAACAAGCTAAACCCTGCGGCAAATATGGTCTGATATTCTATCGAACCATGTGGTACATCTCCCATACTTACCTGTACAATATAGGTGGTAACGGTTTCTATGGGCACAAGTGGATTGAGTGTTAAGCGCGGCTGCTGCCCTGCAGCTATGGCCACAATCATAGTTTCGCCTATGGCACGTGATGTAGCTAAGATAACGGAAACGATTATACCTGATGATGCAGATGGCACTACCACTTTCCAGGCTGTTTGAAATGTTGAGCTACCTAATGCATAAGCACCTTCGCGCAAGGCACGTGGCACGGCATACATAGCATCTTCGCTCATGGAGGTAATCAATGGAATAATCATTATTCCCATTACTATACCCGGAGACAAGGCATTGAAGCCGGCAAGCCCCGGAATTAATTTTTGTAAAAACGGAGTTACCACCGTTAAAGCAAAAAATCCATAAACCACCGTTGGCACAGTTGCAAGCACTTCCAACATTGGCTTTAATATCTGACGGGTTCTTTTTTTGGCATATTCGCTCAGGTAGATGGCTATGATAAGACCAAATGGCAAAGCAATAGCAATGGCGATAACTGTAGTTAAGAATGTACCACTCAATAGAGCAATGATTCCAAAATGCTTGTCGTCAAACAATGGTGTCCATTGAGTATCGGTAAGAAAATCCCAAACCGAAACGACTTGAAAAAAAGAAAAAAGTTGTACAACAAGAACAATGATAATACCTACAGTAGTTAAAATGCTAAGAGAGGCGCACCCCAATAGCGCGCCTTCAATTATTTTTTCTTTTATTTTTCTTGCTTCTTGCAATATGCTTTAGTATGAATTATTGAACAACTGCATCAATGGTTAAACCTACCGAATTTTTTCCAATAAGATTGCTGCCTGTTTTGCGTGCGGCAAATTTTTGTTTTACCTTTTCGATAGCTGCTGCCGGCAATGGTACATACCCAACTTCGGTAGCGAGCTTGTCACAATTTGCTAACATAAAATCAACAAATGAACTCACTTCTGCTGATTTGACAACGACTTGTTATTTATATAGACAAAAAGTGGGCGCGATAAAGGTTGGTACGTGCCATTGCTTAACCGTTTCGATAGGGTTGTAAATGCAGTGCTCATGCCATTATCAATACCAAGTAGTTTTAATTTTTCTTTGCTTGATTCATAATAAGCTAAACCAAAATATCCCAACGCAAGTTTATCCGTTGAAATACCTTGTACCAATACATTATCATCTTCGCTTGCTGTATAATCACCGCGACTTGCCTTTGCTTTACCATTAATGGCTTCGGTAAAATAATCGTACGTTCCGGATTGTGTGCCTGCTCCAAACAAGTGCAGTTCTTGTTTTGGCCATGAAGCATTTACATCGCTCCACATTTTTACTTTGTTCTGTGCTTCGGGTTCCCACATCTTCTTTAATTCTGCCACGGTAATATTGGTAAGAAAATTATTTTCAGGATGCACAACCACTGCAAGGCCATCGTAGCAAACTGCTAATTCAATGTACTCAACACCATTCGCTTTGCATGCAGAGTCTTCGGTGCTTTTATTGGGCGCGATGCATTTGAAATATCTAATTCGCCACGCGAAAATTTCTTAAAACCACCACCAGTGCCTGATTCTCCTACTGATACATTTACACTTTGGTTGCCAGCTCTAAAATCTTCGGCTAACGCCTCGCTTAGCGGAAACACGCTGCTCGAACCATCAATGCTGATGGTGCCGGCTTGCCGCTGTTTGGTTTCGCAGGTTTTGTTATCGGTACTGTTGTTGTTGTATGCCACCATGCCCAAGATCATGGCAGCAATTAGTAGTTGAATTTTATTGTCATTTTATTTTAATTTTGATTTTTTTACGATTAAAAATTAACCTATGCCTGCAAGCGCAATAGTTGTCCTTTTGATGATTTCTTTGTTTAGCCATATCTTCATACTTAAGTGAAGATACTACATAGCTTGCGACTAATTCAAAATTAGTTGCAAACTGCCATTCGATTCCCGACTTCAATTTCGTTTACTTTATAACTACGTGCATCACGCTCGTGCTTTTTTCCACCATCATAATATTGTATACGCGAAAAGGAATTATCGTATTCTTTCCAAATGTGGTAAGGTAAGAAATAAGCAGCCTCCCCTTGTAGTTCTTTGGTTTTCGTTAGAGTCGGTTGATGTATTAAATTCAGGTGCGCCTATAGTATATTCTGCGGTCTTTCTCAAAGGTTTGGGATATAATGCCAACGATGCTGCCGCACTCTGGTCATCATAATTGCCATTCCATGTTGTTTTGGTTCCTGCTGTGAATTGATCTTTTGATATAACATATCTGCCGGTGTATCCTTGCACACCTGCTTCAATAATTTGTGACCTATTTGAAATGGATATGTAAGGCGCGCTACATAATGTAAATCTTTGTTGCCATCATTGCGGTTGGCAGTTTGTCCATTATATCCGCCAACAGCAAGCACACCATAATCTCCCGAACCTTTATAACCATCGGCAACCAACGATGCTAATAGCTTGCGTCTGCTCTGTGGAGCCCAATAAAAAAACACACCTAAATCACGCTCGTTAGAAACAGCGCTGTTTAAGGCTTCATCGCGATCCAAGGGAAGTCGGTTCTGGCTGCTTTGCAAATTCATGAATCCATAAGGTACTTTGCTTGCCCATTGCGAAAACGAAATTCGTTTTTTTGTCAACCGAAACATCAAAATAAGCATCGCGTAATTGTCCAAATATTTGTGCAGTAGAACTGCAGAGCTTGCAAGATCGGGCTGAATATAAAACGTAAACATAATCATTAAGTCTTCCAAAAAACAATCCGCATACGTCTGATAAATACCGAACCACCATCGCCCCATGACCTATCACACGATTCGCATCCCAATGAAGAATTGGTTTCGAGCAACCTATTATATCGCACTTGCGTGTATCCTCTGACATTAACAGATTCAAACCAATTTTTTTTTGCTGGCACAACCTTTGCTTGTGTCTGTTATTGACTGTGAAATTGCTGCATTGCTGGATTAATAACATCATGATGATACCTACCATCTGAAATTTTATCATAAGAAGTTTTTTCTATTCGTGCTACAAATAAATTCTACTTAATAATAACACAATGTTTTGCCAATATTAACTTAATGTTACCTATTGATGGTTGTTGCCAACAATTTATTGGGCCTGCGCTTGCAGGCTTCAAGCTCGCAACCACTTAAAACCAACCCTAAGACAAGAGCGATTAGAATTTTGGTATTATCCGTTTAAGAAAACGCTTTGTGTATAAGAAGCATTATGTAATTGTTACCATTTACATTTGATATAAACTTAATTAATACCGGCTTAATCTTTCAGTAAAGCATATTTAACCTGCCGGTAATTATTACCTAACAATGGAGATACACTTTTGCACTACGAATAATAAAAAATACTGGAAATGAAAAAAGTAATATTGGTAACACACCTTTTGCTCGGTGTGATACTGTATGATGCAATAGGCCAACAGGTTACCGGACGTGTATTGATAGCTCAACAAAAGAAACATTGCCCGGAGCATCTATTACAGAGCTTGGCATCTTGAACGGAACTCAAACTGACTTTAATGGCGAATTTAAACTAATATTAAAGAATAAGGATACACCCCATAGTAATTTCATTTGTAGGATATGTAAATGATACCATCAGAATATCAAATTTGAAAATGGCGAAGCAAGAATAGAAATCACCTTACATACAAATGCGCAGCAAATAAAAACAGCCGAAGTAGTATCTCGTAAATTAACTAACACCGAAAATGCCGTTTTGGTTGAGCTTCGCAATACAACGCAGATTGCCAATGCGGTTTCTAGTCAGCAAATGAGTAAGACACAAGACCGAAGCGCGGCTGATGTAATGCGAAGAATACCCGGAGTAACCTTGCAACAAGACCGCTTTATTATGATTCGCGGATTGGCAGAAAGATACAATACCATTTTACTTAATAATGGCATTGCACCAAGCGCAGAAGCTGATCGGAAGGCATTTTCACTTGATATGATTCCTACTCGTTTATTAGATCGCATTATAATAATGAAAACTGCAATGCCTGAATTATCTGCTGAATTTGCAGGTGGAATGATTAAAATTTATACCCGCAACACATCTGATGATAAATTATTTCAGGTAATTTATTCAACAGGTTTCAGGCAGGGTACCACCTTTCAGAAATTTAATAAACCATATGCACCAGGCAGCGATTTGTTTACCTTAAGCGGAAAATTTAGAAATCTGCCAGGCATTTTTCCATCCAAGTTGAGCAATGAGCAAACAGAACAACAAGTAAGGCTAGGTCAGGAACTTCCGAATACATGGGTTAACAATGAAACAAGTGCAATGCCCGACCAGCAAATAGGTTTAATGTATGCAGGCAATACTAAATTGCGAAATTCAACCTTATCAAATCTGTTTAGTATTGTTTATAACTATGACTCCAGAAACATTAACCGTAGCATATACAACTACAACTTATACGATTTTAAAAATAACAAAAGCGATACGGTTTATCACTTTGATGATATTGAATCGATTGTAAGAGTAAATATAAGCGCCCTAAATAATACTAGCCTGATTGTAAACTCACGGAATAAAATTGAACTAAAGAATCTCGTTAACCGCTCCGGCACTAATTCAGGAGTTACGCGTGAAGGTAAAAATTTTGAGAGCGGCAATGAGGAATTAAATTATGCTTCGCGATATATTGAGCGAACATTATTAAGCAGTCAATTAGGCGGTGAGCATGAGCGTGGGTCGCATGAGCAGTTAAAATTAGACTGGACCATTGCACATAATTATACACTTACCAACGAACCCGACTATCGCAGGTTGCGCACGGTGCGCAACTTAGGTGCTGATGCAAATACGCCATACATGCTGGTGGTGCCACCTTCTGCCTCCCTCGAAGATTTGGGAAGATTTTATTCTACACTCAACGAGCAATTACTAAGTGGTGCTGCCAATGCGGAATACATGCCAACAAAAAATGATAGCAACAATGGAAAGTGGAAAATTAAAACAGGAATATATACAGAATATCGTAACCGAGATTATAAAGCGCGGTGGCTCTCTTACAAAAAATCAAACATTGATTTGTTCGACAATCAATTGTTGTATGCTCCACTCGAAACTGTATTTAATCAGGAAAATATAAATAGCACCACCGGATTTAAAATTGAAGAAGGTACTAACCCAACCGATAAATATAATGCAGGAACACAATTGCTTGCATGGTACGTTCAATCAGAGTATCAGTTTGGTCGGTTTACCATTTCAGGCGGTGCTCGGGTTGAAGCGCTCAATCAAACCCTGTCGATGCTGGATTATGGCAGAAATCCAATTACGGTAGATAATAAAAGTATTCAAATTCTTCCTTCTGTTATTGCTACTTATCCGGTTTCTGAAAAAGCATTTATTAAGGCTGCTTATGCACACACTGTAAATCGCCCCGAGTTTAGAGAAATGGCCGCATTCAGTTATTACGATTTTGTATACAACGAATCGCTTACCGGAAATCCACAGATTAAAAACTGTAATATTTCAAACTTTGATGTACGCTACGATTTTTACCCATCGGGCAAGGAGCTAATTACATTTGGATTGTTTTATAAAAAATTTATAAATCCAATTGAAAAATATGCACTTACAGGATCGGGAGGAGGAACACGTAATTTTTCTTTTGGCAATGCGGATTATGCAAGTACGTATGGCGTAGAAGCAGAGATAAAAAAATCGTTAGCACCATTAAACCTCGGAAAGTTTATTAATAATCTTTCTATTTCAATCAATAGCAGTTATATCTATAGCAGGGTTTCGCTTGGCAGCAAGGCAACAAATCAAGTTGCAACACGTCCACTGATGGGGCAGTCTCCTTATATTATTAATGGAGGATTTTTTTATGATAATGATAAAAGTGGAATACAGGCATCTGTTTTATATAACCTGATAGGCCCCCGTATTTTTGCTGTTGGAGCTGATGGCAATCCGGATATTTATGAAATGCCGCGTCATGTAATCGATGCATCGCTCACTAAAGAAATAAGCAAACATTGGGATATTAAGATTGGAATAAGAGATGCTTTAAATGCCGCATTTATTTTTATGCAGGACGCTAATCTTGATAATAAAATTAATGCGCAGGACGAAACCATCATGCGTTACCAGGTTGGTTCGGCAGTTAGTCTGGGTATTAATTACAAGTTATAAATAACTCAACCACTTGCATTTGTTGAAAATGCCAACAGAAATTTTAAAAACTAAAAACAGTATAAAAGAAAAAAACTAAAATGAGAAAAGAACAATTATTAAAGAACGCATTAGTATTAGCCTTGGCAATAAGTGCAGTTGCCGGATGTAAAAAGGATGATACAGAAGATCCGCCTGTAGTAATACCGGGCAGTAAAGTAGTTACGCTTAAAGATAGCATTATGGGCAATAGAATTTTAAGTGCCGATAGTTCGTATTTGCTTAAAGGATTTGTATATGTAATTAATGGCAGTACGCTTACCATACCGGCAGGCACAGTAATAAAGGGCGATAAGGATACGAAGGGGACGTTGATAGTGGAGCGCGGAGGTAAACTGCAGGCAACAGGTACTGCCGATAAGCCAGTTGTTTTTACAAGCAATCAGGCAGTTGGTTCGCGCAGTTATGGCGATTGGGGTGGAATAATAATTTGTGGTCGCGCACCAGTTAATCAGCCGGCAGGCGAAATTCAGATTGAAGGGGGACCACGCTCATTCTTTGGCGGTGCCGACCCTGCTGATAACAGTGGTACACTTAAGTATGTACGTATTGAGTTTTGTGGTATTGCCCTTGAACCAAATAAGGAAATCAATGGCTTAACACTTGGTGGTGTAGGAAATGGTACCACCATCGATCATGTTCAGATATCCTATTCGGGCGATGATGCCTTCGAGTTTTTTGGTGGCACCGTAAATGCAAAGCATTTAATATCGCACCGTGCATTAGATGATGATTTTGATACTGATTTTGGCTATAGCGGAAAAATTCAATTTGCAGTTGCCTTACGCGATCCTAACAATGCCGATGTTTCGGGTTCTAATGGTTTTGAATCGGACAATGATGCCAATGGTAATTCGTACTCACCTTATACGAGTCCTATATTCAGTAATGTAAGTGTATTTGGGCCAAAGGCAAATTCTGGCACAGTAATCAACACCAATTTTAAACGTGCGGTGCATTTGCGCAGAAATACGAAGTTGAGTTGTTTCAATTCTGTTTTTGCCGGATACCCTTATGGACTTTTATTAGATGGCAGTGCAGTTGAAGCCAACGTTATTGCTAACGATATTTCATTTAAGCATAATGTGATTGCAGGATGCGATACAGCTTACAAGCAATCGGGTGGTACAGGTGCTTTAGATATTGGTGTATGGTTTAGCAACAACATCAATCAGCAACTACCGGCTACTTCAGACTTAGCTATAAATGATGCATTCAATTTAACCAATCCCAACTTTTTGCCAATGCAGAACTCTGTATTGTTGGGTAATGCTAATTTTTCAGATATTAAACTTCAAGACAGTTTTTTCGAAAGTGTAAATTATCAGGGAGCGTTTGGTGCAACCAATTGGACCGATAAATGGGGGAATTTCAATCCTCAGCAAACAACTTACAATTAATTGTAAGCGGTATTTTTTATTCGTGAAAGGCGGGCTTATTGCCCGCTTTTTTTATTATTCTCAAAATTTAAAATAAGACTTAGGTGATACATTTTCCTGTTTAGCAATGAGGCTGCTATGTTGGTTGATTGGTAAAAATCAAAGTACGAAAACGCTAAGGTGATCTGTTTATTAAACGCTATTAAATTGAACAATTATATTGATTAGATTTTTTTCACATTTGTAAATGCAAAATGATTTAAAAAATGAACTACACAATATCATTTCAGGAAAGAGCAAAGTTAGATTTGGAACAACTATACAAGCAATTACCAGTTACCATAACAATGGCTCGCAAGCAGGCTCAACAATTGAAATCGAAAAGTCTTTCAAAAGGAAAGAAACAAAGATCTTAGAAGATTATATTTCGGAGAAAAATCTTGGATAAGAGATGTTGATTTTTCTCAGTATGTTAGTGAAGGCGCTGAGCAAAAAGTCTACTTGAAAGACACTGAGCATGTCTTAAAACTTAACGATTCTGTTTATTATAATTCATTGAGGGATTATCTGTACAATTTATTACTTCACAATTATTTTTTCTCTGACACAGCCTATGAATTGAAAGGTTTTACAAAAGAAGATGATGTTTTATATGCAGTTGTTCAGCAAAAATTTGTTACAATTACATCTGGTACAAATTTGGAGAGAGTTAAAGAATTTTTGAAAGTGAACGGTTCCCATAATAATCGTAACAATGATTATATCAATGATGAATTGGGAGTCATTTTAGAAGATTTACATGATGAAAATGTGTTGACACAAAATGAGATTTTATACTTCATTGATACTGTATTTTACTTAACACAGAAATTTTGGTTAGATTAAATTAACACAATGGCTAAACATTTAGCGATCTATACAAACCCCCCAAACGAGTAAAGTAAGTGAGTGGTTTTCTGTTTATAGATGGTCCCGACCGCAAGCTAACGGGATAAATGTTCAGCGACACGAGCCGGGATGCACTTAGTAAGAACTAAAGTCCTTGGTGTGCTTAGGTGTATCTGTATCGAAGTTTAGTAGGAAGTTTAATGATTTTAACTAAGGGTATATATGTTGCACTTAAAACACTTGCCTAATTTTGATTACCTGCGCGGCATCAATAAAACACACAACATTTTCTGTTCCAATGTTGCAATCAAAATTGGATATCTCCATTTGATTACGGCACACCGCGGGTATGTGATGCATAATTTATTTCTTTTTTGCTAAGGTAGGTAAAAGGTGTTGTTGTAATTTTTATTTTTACGACATGTTATTAACGTGTAGCTGCGGGCTGTTTGGTTTTTTCACAGGCTGACGTTGGGCGAATTGCATAGTCAAATTTCAAAGAAATAGACACTGTAAAACTGACCTTATTATTTTGTAAGTTTGTAAATTATGACCGACAAAAACCTTTACATAATTGCTGGTTGCAATGGAGCAGGTAAAACAACAGCTTCGTTTACTATTCTTCCAGAAATTATTGACTGTAAGGAATTTGTAAACGCTGACGAAATTGCAAAAGGATTATCACCGTTTCAACCCGAAAAAGTAGCATTTGAAGCTGGAAGAATAATGCTAAAAAGAATTGATGAGCTGTTAAAAAGCAATGAAAATTTCGCTTTTGAAACGACACTATCAACCAGAAGTTATAAGTCGAAAATTAGAGAAGCAAAAGACAAAGGATATACTATAACTTTGCTTTTCTTTTGGCTTCAAAATGTTGAATTAGCCAAAGAGCGTGTAAAAATTAGGGTTTCTGAAGGAGGACATAATATTGAATCAGAAATTATTGAAAGGAGATATTACAGAGGAATAAAAAATCTTTTTGAGATTTACTTGCCAATTGCAGATGGAACATTGATTTTTGATAATTCAAATGGGCAACATGAACTTTTAGCTGAGAAAACAGTTGACGGAATAATAAATATTATTGATGATATAAGGTTTAATGAACTAAAAAAAATATATAATGACAACAGTTGAAAAACAAATAGAACTTAGAAATAAGATTTTAGTGGGACTTGAAAAAGTTTACGAAAAATTGGTGGAGTTTAAGAAACAAAAAAATACGGAGTTAGTTGTAATGAGAGGCAACAAAATAGTGAAAATAAAGCCGTGATAAAGGTGCTTCGCCAAAGCATTTAGCCATCTATACAAAACCCCATAACGAGTAAAGCAAGTGAGGTGTTTTGTGTATAGATGGTCCCGACCGCAAGCTAACGGGATAAATGTTCAGCAACACCAGCCACGTTGCGCTTAAAATAAGATACAGCTTTTGCTGTGGATAGGTGTATTTGTATCGAAGTTTAGTAGGAAGTTTAATGATTTTAACTAAGGGTATATATGTTGCACTTAAAACACTTGTCTAATTTTGCTTACCTGCTAGGCATGCACATAACACACAACATTTTCTAATCCAATATTGCAATTTAAACTTGATATTTCAATTTTATATTGGCAGCCTGCTGGTTTGTGATTCATATTTTATTCTTATTTGCTAAGGTATGTCATCAGTGTTGTTGTAATTTTTATTTTTACCACATGTAATTAGCGTGTTCTTAGTGGCCGTTTGGTTTTTTCACAGACTGGCGTTTGTGGCAATGCTATGACGACACAACAACTTTATATATTTGAGCATTAATTTACCATAAATAATTCTAACCAACCAACCCAAATCAAAATGAAAAACTTTACTAAGCCTTGTTTTTGCACTATCATCTGTGATGGTTTACGGTCAGCAGTCGGAGTTGATTATGCAACCTGATTCCAATTGCGGAAAAGATGCATTAATATGGAATGCTCCACCTTTTAATAATGGTAATACCAATTATGGCACTTGGGATGCAATGGGAGCGCATGCATGGACAAATGCAGGTGTGCCGGATACAGGAAGAACTTTAATTCAATTTGATCTTAGCGCAATACCTATAGGTTCAGTAATTACTTCTGCTTATCTTTCTTTATATAATAATCCTGCAACAACATATTTTTCAGGTCAGCATTCAACATTGAGCGGAGGGAATGATTTGTATGTGCAGAGAGTTACTTCATCATGGAATGAAAATACTGTAACATGGTTTAACCAGCCAACAAGTACGACACAAAATGAAGCGACTGTGTCTGCAAGTGTAAGTCCGAACCAAGATTATCCAAGCATTGATGTGACTGCGCTTGTGCAGGATATGATTAATAATCCTCTGAACAGTTTTGGTTTTATGCTTCGATTGCAGGATGAAATTAATTTCAGGGCGATGGTCTTTGCATCAAGTGACTATACTGTTTCATCAAAATGGCCTAAGCTCACGATAAATTATCAGCCACCGACAACTGCTTGCTTTACGCTTCAACCGCATGACGGATGCGGGACGGATGCCATAATCTGGAATGCTCCGCCTTACAATAATGCAACTACGAATTATGGAGGCCAGGACGCTATTGGTGCACATGCATGGACAAACATAGGAATTCCCGATACGGGCAGGTCTTTATTGGAATTTGATATGTCAACCATTCCAAGCAATGCAATAATTACTTCCGCTTCTCTTTCGCTTTACAACAATCCAACAACTAATTACGCAAATGGAGTGCATTCATGGTTGAGCGGTCCGAACAACGGATTTATACAGCGGGTCACATCTTATTGGGATGAGAAAACTGTAACGTGGATGACGCAACCAACTTCTACTCCTTTGAATAAAGCATCAATTCCTGCATCTGTTTTTGCAAACCAGGACTATCTGAATATTGATGTGACGCAATTGGTAAGTGATATGTACAATAACCCGCTGAATAGTTTTGGTTTTATGATAAGGCTTGAGACGGAACAACAGTTTCGTTCGTTGGTATTTGCTTCAAGCAATTATTCTAATCCGACTAAAAACCCTAAGCTTGATATTTGCTATACTGTACAAACTGGAATGGAAACAATTTACGATTCACCTTTTATTATTTATCCTAATCCTGTACAAAATAATTTTTATGTCGAGTCGGGCAAGAAAATTAAATCAAAAGTCACAATTGAATTATTCAATGTAATTGGAGAGAAGATTTCGCGAAGTGAGGTTTTGTGTGCGGGTTTGTTTAAAAAGGAAATAAATGTTTCTGAATTGTCGCGAGGTATTTATTTTGTAAAGGTTAGTGATGGAGAAAAAGTGTTTACGCAGAAATTAACCATACAATAATTATATACGAAAACGCTTTGGACTGAGAGAAGCACATGCCGCTAGCACGAAGATCAGAAGAAATAAAAAAAGAGGGGCTTATAGGATGCTGAAAGTGGGTGCAAGTAATAAAGTGTGCAGCGGACAAGAAAGAGTATGCTTTCTATCCCCTTCTTTTTTTTACCTCTTTAATCCCTGATGCTTTCAACGACACAAACTCGAAAGTGTAAATTATCAGGGAGCGTTTGGTGCAACCAATTGGACCGATAAATGGGGGAATTTCAATCCTCAGCAAACAACTTACAATTAATTGTAAGCGGTATTTTTTATTCGTGAAAGGCGGGCTTATTGCCCGCTTTTTTTTATTCTCAAAATATAAAATAAGACTTAGGTGATACATTTTCCTGTTTAGCAATGAGGCTGCTATGTTGGTTGATTGGTAAAAATCAAAGTACGATAACGCTAAGGTAATCTGTTTATTAAACGCTATAGCTGCATTGGCACCTAAGCGGTTTTGATCAAATATGTTATGCGTAATTTGCTTATCTGTATTGATCATCATATCATTCTAAATAGCAAGTGTAAGCGAAAAATTTTACTTGGAATAAATTTTTCGATCAACCATAAGTCGAAGTCGTTGCCTCCATACCAGCTCATTGGCCACGTTATCGTTTATACCAAAATAGCGGGCTTCGCTCCAAAATCGCTTACTAAATTTATACTTACCAAAAATGGTTGCATGGTTTACTTCAACATAGGGTCGTAGTTCATTGGTAATTTTTCGCTCAGTATAAAAAGCATCGTTTGGTAGCGATTGAAACAAAGCAAAGCCGGGACCAAGTTCAATGCCGATTTAAATTTATACTTCATTATTGTTCGAACATATCACTGATTTAATTTTTGGGTATTCATAAATGTCCGGCCTTCTGTTTCTGCGTACCAGGTTAAATTAAGGCGCACCTTGTATGTAATTGCCACCATATACCATCCTACATCCTGATGGGTAATTTTCTTTTGTGCATTTAATACCGAAAAGCACGATTACAAATAAATGATGATAACAGATTTCATCAAGTTCATATTTGTCTAAGTATCTATTTTAGTTATATGAAATTATGGGAGAGCAAGTGTGCGTTTAGTAATGCCCGTTTAGATTTTAATTCGTTGAAGCACTAAGTAAAATGTGGTCAGGTTAATTATTCTGGAGCAGGGTCTTGGTTCCTTCTTCTATGCTTATTTTAGGTTCCCAGCCCAATGATTTTAATTTAGAAACATCTGCCAGCAGATGCATGCGCTCTACTTTGCGCACACGAGCTTCTTCTACTTCAATCGTGATTTTTTCGCCAAGATTTTTTTCAAATGCTTCCACTATTTCTACTACAGAATATTCTATTCCACGACCAAGGTTTATTACATGCAGTCCTTCGTTCAGTTTAGCTAATATAATTTCCATGGCACTTGCCATATCGTAGGTATGAATAAAATCCCTCTTCGGAGTGAGGTTTCCAAGTTTGATGGTGCGGGTGCCTTCCTTAATTTGTTTTTCTATTTCAGGAATGAGGTGTGGATTAGTTTCGTTAGGGCCAAACGCATTAAAAAATCTGCACACAATGGTATTGATTCCTGATTGCAAGAAAAATTCGTTGCAAAGATGTTCGCCTGCAAGTTTCGAAAGGCCATAGATATCCATAGGCCCTGTTGCATTGGTCTCGCTTACGGCTTCATCACTAATAGGGTAAACTGCTGCTGTGCTGGCAAATAGCAATTGCTTAACTCCGGCAATATGAGCGGCATCAAGTACATTGATAGTGCCTTGTATATTTATATTGGCCGACTCATGCGGATGTGCGTTGCAATATGGTATGAAGTGTATAGCTGCCAGATGTAACACAATATCGGGTTTTATTTTTGTAAATAATTCTATAACAGTGGCGCGGTCAAGTATATCATGCTTAAAAAAATGTGTATCGTTCACTTGAATAAAATCCCTGTTGCCAAAACTTAAATTATCAATAACGAAAATCTCGTGCTGTGCTTGTTGTAAATGTTTTATGACTGCGCTTCCTATAAACCCTGCTCCTCCGGTTACCAAAATTTTACTCATCCTTACTTTAAATTATCTATTAGTTTTTTATAATTCATCATTTGCGCCTGCTTGGTAAAGAAGGCATCGGTTAGTTTAATATTTTCTGTTCGATCAGCTGTGCTCAATGGGCTTAAGCGTATAGCTTCTTTCGAATTAACTACCATTCCGCATTTATGTTCCATTACAAATTCTGTATAATCGCCCAGATTGTCGCTGGTTAATATTTTTAGACCTGCACTCAAATATTCGGCAAATTTTGTTGGGGAGGCTACCCGGTTAGTTATCGAATTTTCGCGTATCATAACTCCATAGTCACATGCCATCAGTACTTTTTGTACCTGCTTATGGGGAAGCCAACGTTGTGTTACTAAATCCGGAAATTCGCTAATCAACTTTTCTATCTCTTTATTGGATTCGCTTAAAAAAACAACCTGGTATTTTTTGGAAACACTAAATAGCTGCTTTAAAAAATCACTAATAAGATAAAAAGATTGCCACCCAGATGTAGAGCCAGAATAAACGAGGATACATTCATCATCGGCAAAGTTAAGGTGATTACGCGCTGCTTTTATTTTTTCGGTTGTTATTTCCAGTTTTCGAAAACCCGAATTAAGTGTGCAAGGTATAACTACATGGTTTTGGTCAGCATAGTTAAATGTGTTTTTCCAATAGATAACAAGATGGTTTGATACGGCTATTCTAAAGTTTGACTTAATTACTGCGTCTGCTTCCAGTTGTACGATGTCGCGGCTTATATCAATGCTGGGAACAACCTTGTATTCGTTCCATTCGGCTGTCATTGCCCCACGGCCATCGTAGCACACCTTTTTTACAATGCCCCATTTGCGCAGAGCTAATGCTATGTGTGCTGCAAGCACATTGCGGGCTATAATAACACGTTCGCCCGTAAGCAAGCAAATAAATAAAAGTGTAAAGCGGTTAAGCCGCCATGACGACATTTTTGGAAACATGGGAATTACCCACGCACTGGGCAATTCCTGTTTTATTTTTTTGCGTTCAGCAAAAAAATTGCGAATTGATATAAGCATTACCAACCTGATTTTTACATTGAGATTTTGTCTCAAAAAAATACAGACGTCTATAGCTTGGCTAGATAATACGCCACTATATGGTTCTGCATATGTAAAATAGATCATGGTCTGAGGTTGTTTAGGCTAGGGGTTAATTTTTACAGTTCCATTTTTTTCAAGAATGGTGACAATATCATTTAGCACAAAAGATTGGCGCAATCCTTTTAATGCCTTTCCTAATTTTTCAATTTTGTTTTCATCAAGCAATCTCAAATTGCCGTTGAGATAATAGTTTCCCGAATTGGTTTGCAACAGATTTTTATATTGAGAGTCGGACATTTTTTCCAACTCAATTACATGTAGTTGCTTGTTTATAGTAGTATCAAGTGCAAATGATGTCATCGCATCTTTTTCCCGTTTTTCCAATTCTCTGCGTATTTTCAAAGATGGCTTAAGGAGCAAGGCTAAATTATTTAAAAGATTGTCTGAACTCTTACTCACCTGTATGTAAGATTCAAACATTTTTTGTGTGTTGCCCGTTTGCCCATTGTTTAAAAGTGTATACGCGAAATTTGTATTCCCGGTTATGGCTTGTATTAACGAAAAGTCATATCGTATTTCATCCGAATAGGTTTCAATAAAACGCAATACATATTTTTCGAAGGCCGGATAACTTCGAATACCTAATTCAGCTAAAGGTACCCCTGCCGAATTATAAATAGACGAAATAATTTCCATGGCAGTTACACCGGTATCCCAAACCGATTTTTCGTCTGTTGGCTCCTGGCCGGTTACCTGCCATTGTTGTGTTTGCTCATTGTACCTTGCCAACATCCAGCAAGGATTATATAGTATAAATAAACGATGGCCTTGCATTAACAATTGCTGCAACTGATTAACTACTGCCGTATAATGTTCAAGCACACTAGCATGCTTTAGTGATCTATTTTGGAGTTGCTGCAGCCAGAAAATATCAACAAAAAAGGCCGCATGAACAGATTCTTCTTTTAACATGGCAAGCACCTAATTGGTTGTATCAATTAAGTATTGCACATAGTCTACCGGCTGCGAAGCAAAATAAGGACAGTAATTAAATGTAAGCAGCAAGTTGGTGTTATTACCCGACACAACCGAAGTAGCAGTTTTATTGCTTGCCAGCACTTCAGCATATTCTTTCATCAGCAAATTGCTGATGCGTGTTTGCGAATAATTTTCGAAACAGTGATTTGAAATTGCTTGCTGATCATACGTGTCATAATTTAAAATCATTTGCTCCATCGCATTGGCAAAATCATTTACATCAAAAGTGTGAAGCAAAATTCCATTATGCTCGGTTACTATATCAGCCGGGCCTCCGCTGTTAGTGCTTATTACAGGCCTGCCACATGCCATGCTTTCAATTAGCACCACACCAAAGGTTTCATATTTACTTGGCAGCAAAAAGGCATGGCTGTTGCTCATCTCTTCTTTTACAGCCGCCCTGCTAAGCGAACCAAGCAAGGTAACATGGTTTTGAAGGCGCAATGATGCAATTATTCTGCGCAACTCCGTTTCATATTCTCCATATCCTCCAACTCTTATTTTGACATTGTACTTTTTATCTATTAAAATGCGAAGAGCGCTAAAGGCAAGTTCATGATTTTTACGTGCATTTAGAAACGAGTTAATCAAAAAAATAAAGGGCTCACCTTGAATATATTTTTTCTCAAATGCATTTTCAAAAAAGTGATTGCTCACCATGTTGTGCATCACCTTAAAGGTGTTATCGGTAAGGTTTAAGGTTTTGGTCAGCTCAATTTTAAAGGCATTACTAACTGCAAAAGCCCTTGATGCACCCGTAAATATTTTTCGCGCGTATTCCAAGTCGTCCACATGATTGATACCGCCTGTCATATAATGGGTAAGATGTTCTGTAATCACATATGGAATATTATATTTTTTGCTGAGAAACGCAGCAGCTATGCCGGCATGAAATGCACTGTGAGCATGTATAATATCCGGAAAGCCATTTTGCTTTACATAATGTTTAAATACGCGAACAGTAGCAAGACCAATATAATAATAGTTTAAGTCACGCGATCGGGGTACAAAGCTTTGTATGGCGAATGAATAGGTCGGAATGCCATTGTCATCCATGTAATAAATGTACTCTGCCTTTTTTTCAAAAATCTTTTTTAGCGGATAAAAATTAGAATACATAATGCCCACTTTGTTTCCTTCTTGCATCAATCCACGCGCCTGCTCTTCGAAGAAGCTGCCAAGTACAGGTTCGTTAATGGATTTGTACCATGATGGAATAATCAGAATGTGCATTTACCGGTAGTTTTCGTGAAGGTATTTATAAAGTACTCTGTAAGGTTTGCAATATACGCAGTGTTGCTTTACCATCCCATAGCGGAGGTATATTTCCTTTTTTATAAGATCCGTTGATAATGGATTCTATTTTGTTTTTAATAATCTCTGTTTCAAATGGCACCAACTCATTACTACCTATACTAACGGTACTGGGCCGTTCGGTATTGGGTCGCAAGGTAAGGCAGGGCACTTGCCGGTAGGTTGATTCTTCCTGAATGCCACCGCTGTCGGTAAGTACAAATATGCAATCACTGGTTAGCTTTTGAAAAGCGAAATAATCGAGCGGCTCTGTCAAAATTAATTTTTTATTGCTTACAAATTTTTCTTTTAAGCCAAAAGAATCAATGCGATGCAAGGTGCGTGGATGTATAGGAAATACCAGGTGGTATTCGTTTGTTACAAAATTGATAATCTGCAAAAGCTTTTCGAGGCCTTCTTTAAAATCTACGGTTGCCGGACGATGCATGGTCATCAATACAAATTTTTTGGGAGTCAATCCATATTGAGTAAGAATATCACTTTGCTGAATTTTATTTTCAAACCCTACCAGGGTGTCAATCATGGTATTGCCCACTAAATAAATATCCTCTTTGCTCTTGCCTTCTTTCAATAAGTGATCCATGCCACTTTGTTCGGTAACAAAAAAGAAATTAGTAATTTCATCGGTTAATATGCGATTGTATTCTTCGGGCATGGTTCGGTCAAAACTGCGCAACCCACTTTCTACATGTGCCACTTTTATTCCCATTTTATTGGCGGTAAGGGCAGCAGCAAAGGTAGAATTAACATCACCCACCACCATCATCAAATCAGGCATATAGCCTTGTACAATTGGCTCAAGGCGCAGCATTATTTCTGCCATTTGCGTATTGGCGCTCGAGGCAGGTATGTTTAAGAAATAGTCGGGTGTTAATTCAAATTGTCTGAAAAAAACATCTGCCATCTTATCATCATAATGTTGGCCGGTGTGCAATATTTTTATTTCGAAAGGATTGCCAAGTTGATTATTGAAATGATGAAATTGTGTGATCTTTATAAAGTTTGGCCGTGTTCCTACTATTAATAAAAGTTTTTTCTTCATATGATTGATGTTACAATTAAAACGGATACCGAAAATCAGGTATCTGGTTTTAGGTATGTTCCCAAACCTCATTTTTTAATTGAGGGAGCAAATTAAGTGATTATTGCCTCCTCATTCAAACTTACAAGTGCATTTTGGCAAAAAATGAACCCTGATATAAAACTTTGCGGATTTGAATAGTAAGGTACTGTTTACATTGACCCCAAAAAAAGTAAGCTATTTAAGGTGAAATGCCTATTAAGGAAGTACTAAGGCTATTTTACTTGAGGCGAAAAAGCAGGCTTTAGCAATTGTCAAAAACTTATTCAGGATATTATTTTTTTAATAATATTGAGGTCCATAACTCTTAATAATCATAACTAAAAATGTCTGGACTAAACAAAGTGATGCTGATAGGTAATCTTGGCAAAGAACCGGAGATTCGTCATCTTGAAGGTGGCAATACCATGGCTAAATTTCCACTTGCAACTAACGAAGTGTATAAGACACGCGATGGGCAAAGGCGTGAACAAAAGGAATGGCATCATATTGTTTTGTGGCAGCGACTTGCCGAAAGTGTTGAAAAACTTCAATTAAAAAAGGGGCAACTTATTTATGTAGAAGGCAGAATACGCAGCAGGCAGTGGGACGATAAAGATGGAATAAAACATTCAAGTGTAGAAATAGTGGGGGATAGCTTAACCCTGCTGGGCCGCAAGATTACTGGCGAAAACCCGGCACCGGAGGCCTCGCATGAGAGACATGATAATTTCAGCATTGAAAATGATGCTGCAGGCGATTTGCCTTTTTAATCAAAGTGCAATTTATTTGCGGTATATTTGCAATCGAAAAATTAATTATATAAAATTGGACACACACTCGCGGGCTGAATTAGTCGTGCAACTTTCCGTTATAATCAGGCCTTTCGATTTCAGCATTGTATTTCAGCTACTTTCAATTTTAATTTTGTTAGTATGTTCATCACTTTTTTCAGGTAGCGAAGTGGCCTTTTTTTCGTTGCGTAGTGAGCAACTCGAAGGCATGCGAAATGGCAATCATAAGCGTGCGGCAGGTATTCTTACAAACTTGCTTGCTCAGCCAAACAAACTTATAGCTACGTTACTTATCGCAAACAACTTTGTAAACATTGCCATTGTTATACTTTCTTCCATTGTTTTAGAGTCTATTTTTGACTTTACCACAAATCCATTGCTTGGAACCATTATCGAAATTGGGGTGGTCACTTTTATCATTATCATGTTTGGCGAAGTACTTCCCAAAGTATATGCCACACGCAAAAGCGAATTTATAGCCGCGCAAATGGCTTTCCCTATTTATGCTGTAAGCAAATTACTTTCTCCTATAAGCTTTGCCCTTACCTCTGCCACCAATATGATTGAAAAAAATGTAAAAGCACAAAATTATAGTATTACCATCGATGAGCTTAATCATGCTATTGATATTGCCAGTGACCAGAGCACTCCGATAGAGGAGAAAAAAATATTAAAGGGTATCGTTAAATTTGGCAATATTGATGTTACGCAAATAATGCGCACGCGGCCCGATCTGGTTGCTTTTGAGTTCGATACCAAGTTCATTGAATTATTAAAAAAGATAATTGAATCCGGTTACTCGCGTGTGCCGGTGTACGATGAGAGTATAGATAATATAAAAGGCATTTTACATATAAAAGACCTGTTAGCACATATAAACGAAGGTGATGATTTTGATTGGCACAAGCTTATGCGCGAGCCCTTTTTCGTTCCTGAAAGCAAAAAGATAAATGATTTGCTTGAAGATTTCCAGGAACGCAAAACACATTTTGCTGTAATTGTTGATGAGTATGGCGGTGTAAGCGGAATAGTTACCTTAGAAGATGTGCTTGAAGAAATAGTAGGAGAATTGAATGATGAGTTTGATGATGAAGAACCTAACTATAGCAAACTCGATGAACATAATTTTGTATTCGAAGCAAAGATAATGCTCATGGATGTAAGCAGGATTATGCAAATAGAATTGAGTCTGTTAGAACCACACGAAAGCGAGGCCGTTACGCTTGCAGGGTTGATACTTGAACTGGCAGGAAAAATTCCTCAGAAAAATGATGTAATAAGATATGGCAATATTAGTTTCACCATTGAAGCTGCCGACAGGCGCAAAATAAAGAGGGTAAAGGTTTCGAGGAAGGTGTAGCTTGTTACGGTAAGTATATATGATAAAGAGAACAGCTAAGCATAGTTATTATTTTTTAAGTGCATTATGTCTTGCAATAGCATTCATATTGCTTGGCAACAGTTGCTCAACCGATGCATTGCCCAAGCCACGAGGTTATTTCCGTATTGACCAGCCTACGCGTTCTTATGAACGCTATAGCCCTGCCGATTGCCCTTTTAGTTTTAAGAAAGCCAACATTGCTACCATGGTAGCTGATGCAGCAAGGCCTGAAGAAAAATGTTGGATGAATGTTTCTTACCCCACCTATAATGGCGAAATACATTTAACCTATCGCCAACTTAAGGGCGACTTGCCAAAACACTTGCAGGATTGTTACGACCTGGTGTATAAGCATACCGTTAAAGCAGATGCCATAGAACCACGCATTGTATTCAATTCCGATAAGAGTGCACAGGGATTGTATTATGACATTGAGGGCAATGCTGCTTGCAGCGTGCAGTTTTATGTTACCGATAGTGTAAATCATTTTTTAAGGGGGGCCTTGTATTTTAATGCTGCTCCTAATTACGATTCGCTGCAACCGGTTATCAGTTTTTGTAAAGCTGATATTGATACCTTAATTCAAAGTTTGGAGTGGAAATAACAAGTCATAACAAACCTATGATACGAAGGCTAAGTACTTTTACTTTATACATTTTTTCTCGGTTATGAAAATACTTATAACCGGAGCAACCGGATTGTTAGGCTCGCACCTTGCCGTTAAGCTCTTAAAGAGTAGTCATGAATTGTTTGGCGCAAGAAGAGAAAAATCGTCACTTAAACTACTAAACGGGTTAGCAGTGCAAAATGGTGTTGAGGTAAACCGTATAACATGGGAGATAGGCGACTTAACCGACCCTACGTATACGGATACAGTTACACAAGGCATGGATATAGTAATTCATACTGCGGCCTATGTATCATTTACCAATAATGATTACGATTTACTTATTAGGAATAATGCTGATGCAACGGCTAATGTTGCCAACAGTTGCCTTCGCCAAGGGGTGCAGCGGTTAATTCACATTAGCTCCATAGCCGCTCTGGGCGATGCCCCGGGCCGCGAAATTGATGAGAACACACCACGCGCAACGGATGCATATGTTACGACCTATGGCCTTAGTAAGTACCTGGCCGAAATGCATGTTTGGCGAGCCTTTGCCGAAGGTTTGCAAGGGGTTATTCTCAACCCCTCTCTTATTATTGGACAGGGTAATTGGACTAACGATTCATCAGCGCTTATTGGCCGCATTGCTAAAGGGCTTAACTTTTATCCGGGTGGGTGTACAGGTATGGTGGATGTAAATGATGTAGTAACAGTCATTACCACTGTTTTAGAATCAACTGTAAACAATGAGCGTTACATAGTTAACGGTGATAATATATGCTACAAAGAGCTGTTTGAAAAAATAGCCTTAAATCTGGGTGTGAAGCCACCATCCATTTATGCGCGACCATGGATGACATCGTTTGCCGCAAGAGTTGAATGGGTGTATGGCCTGCTTACCGGGCATGAGCCCATAGTTAGTAAAGATGTTGCAGCAGCCTCGCAACGCAGGGCCAGATATTCCAACTATAAAGCAGTTAAGCAATTGGGAGTAACATTTACAAAATCAGATGAAACGCTTAAACGTGTTTGCAGCGAATATTTACAAAGCAAATAATAGGCTTACTTATATTATAATGCCCAACATTGCGACAGCGGCTTTTTCCAGTCGGTTAGTAATTCGCCTTTAGTTTCTATGCGGTTATCAAAAAAGTACTCGCCTTGCTGTTCAGTAATTTCTTGCGATTTAATTATTGAGATTTGATTTCCACCCTCAATGGCAATATTCAGGCGATTAAAAAAATCAATTTTCAAATGTGCGCCTATATCCTGTACAAATCTGAATGCCTTATCTATACTGCATCCACTTGCGTTAGCAAACAAAGTATCAACACCAATTATTAAAAATAATTGATGCTTTATGATGGCCGATGCTTTGAGTTCGGTATTGTGCGAGGTCCAGCTATCGATAAATGCCTTGCATTTATCCATCAGTAGCGCTACTTCAGCATCATCAAGCAATCTATTTGCCTGAAAAATCCAAACCTTGCTATCATTGCTAAGGGTATCAAATGTAACGAACATGACGTGTGTAATTTTAGGTTAATTGGTAAATATTAAATAATTCTATAGTTCTCCGGCATTGGCTATTAGCTCGGCTATATCAAGCACAGCTACCTGCTCTTCTTTTTCTTTAAGCTTAACACCGTCACTCATCATGGTCATACAAAAAGGACAACCAACTGCAATCACATTCGGATTAAGTGCTAATGCTTCTTCGGTGCGTTCTATATTCACATCTTTTTCTCCAGGTTCAGGTTCTTTAAACATTTGCGCACCTCCGGCCCCACAGCATAAACCATTCGCACGGCTGCGTTTCATCTCATGCAAGGCAGCATCAAGCTTAGTAATAACTTCGCGCGGTGCTTCGTATACATCATTGGCACGGCCAAGATAACATGGATCGTGAAAAACTATTTTTTTTCCCTTATAATTTCCTCCTGCAATTGACAATTTACCTTCGTTAAGCAATTGTTGTAGCAACATGCTGTGGTGCACAACTTGGTAATTACCACCCAGCGATGGGTATTCATTTTTCAACGTATTAAAACAATGTGGGCAAGCGGTTACAATTTTTTTTACCTCATAGCCATTCAGTACCTGTATATTCATCATGGCTTGCATTTGAAATAAGAACTCGTTGCCTGCCCTTTTAGCTGGATCACCAGTACAACTTTCTTCGGTGCCAAGCACAGCAAATTTTATTTGGCAATGCGTTAATATTTTTGCCATGGCCCTGGTAACTTTTTGTGCCCGCTGATCAAAACTACCGGCACATCCAACCCAAAATAAAATATCAGGAGATTCGCCTGCGGCAAGCATTTCAGACATCATTGGTATTTTCATCTGTTTATTTTTTGTTTTTTAATGGTCAGATGGAATCGCATATATTCATTTTTATTGGGTGTCAACTTTTGTAATGCTTATTTCATAAGCGAATTCTTTTTTTTGAAAATTAATTTTCCTGTGCCCAGTTCATTCGATCGGCTGGCGAAAACTGCCAGGGTGCCTGATTGTTTTCTATCTTAGTAAACATGCCATTTAACTCGGCAGGTGCTGCACTTTGTTCCATTACCAAATACCTGCGCATATCCATAATTATTGATAGCGGGTTTATGTTAACGGGGCACGCCTGCACACATGCGTTGCATGTATTGCAAGCCCACAATTCTTCTTCAGTAATATAGTCGCCAAGTAATGCCTTCCCGTCTTTGTACTCAATACCATGCATATCAACTTGTTTGCCCACTTCATCCAATCGGTCGCGGGTGTCCATCATAATTTTGCGTGGCGATAATTTTTTACCTGTAATATTTGCTGGGCATTGCGATGTACATCTGCCACATTCGGTGCATGAGTAAGCATCCATCAATTGCTTCCATGTAAGGTCTTGCACATCCTTGGCACCAAAGCGTTGTGCTGTGCCATCACTTGCAGGTGGTGGCAGCGATGGATCAAGCATTAGTTTTACTTCTTGTGTTACACTTTCCAAATTATTAAATTTTCCTTTGGCATCCAGATCACTATACCACGTATTAGGAAAAGCAAAGAGAATGTGCAGATGTTTGCTGTATGGCAGGTAGTTCATAAATGCAAGTATGCCAATGATATGAAGCCACCAGCAAAAACGCTCTATAGCGATTAGTGCAGACGAACTAAAATCTGTGAGCAATGGAACAAAGATTTTGCTTACCGGAAAACTTCCTGCCTCAACATAATGTGCAATACCGCGCTTTTGCAATATGCTATCGCTTGCATTCATAAACAGAAATAAGGACATCAATACAATTTCGGTGATGAGGATGAGGTTGGCATCGGTACGAGGAAAACTGGTCATCTCACGCATCCAAAATCGCTTTAGCTTGAGTACATTCCTGCGCATTAAAAAAACTACACAGGCCACCAGTACTAGCAAGGCAAGAATTTCGAAACCACCTATGAGAAAATTATACAACGGCCCCAGAAATTCAAACAAGCGATGTGTTCCAAAAATTCCATCAAGTATAATTTCGAGTACTTCTATATTGATAATAATAAAACCGGCATATATTAAGATGTGAAAAAAACCGGCCACAGGTCGTGTCATCATTTTTGATTGCCCCAGCGCCACCATAGCCATGGTGCGCCAACGCTCGCTCCTTCTATCGTTTATCACTTTATCCCTACCCAGATTGATGTTGCGAATAAGCTTTTGAATATTTTTTATAAAGAGTGCAAGGCCAATGGATAAGAGTATGGCAAAAAATATTTGCGGAATAGATTCAACAAGAATTTCGGAAAACGGTTTTTCATTCATACGTACATGTGGATTTAGTTAATTAACAAAAATCACTTGGGTGTTGTTTTGTCCTTGCGGCCAAATACCGAAACCTGAACATATCGCTTTGGATTTTGCTTTAAGTCGATAAGTAATTTATCCAAATCTGCCGTGGCAGCTTCAAGGTTTTTATACAGCTTATCATCGTTGAGTAATTTGCCTGCAGTTCCTTCTCCGCTGTTTAGCTTTGCTAAAAACAGCATTTAGTTCGCCGGATGTTTTTTCAAGGTTATTTACCGTTTCGCTCAACTTTGCTTCGGAAAGTTGCTTGCTTAGATTATTCAGATTACCTATGGCTTCTTCAATTTTCTGATTTTGATTTTTAATATTATCAGTAATTGATTTTATGTTAGATAAAGCAAGCGCTAACGAGCCATTTGATTTGCTTAATTCAGTGAAATTTTGTGTAATGGTTTCAAGATTTTTAATCGATTGCGCCATTGCCACCTGATTTTCTCTGTTAAAAACAACATTTAAATTATGAGATAATGAATCTACTGATCCCATTAAATTAGATGCTTTATCTCTAAAAGGTGCAATTTGATCGCCAAGGCCCGGTTGCAAGGCTCCGCGCAATACTCCCTTATCCTGAACAGGGTTTTTGCTGATTCCTAAATCTATTTGCACTGCCTTGCCTCCCAATAAATCGCTGTTGATAATGGTAGCAATGGCATCGTCAGATACAAAAATTGATTTTTTCATTTCAAGAGTAACTTCAATTTTTCCTGAATTGTCAGGCAAAAACCTGCGTTTGTATACCTGACCTATTTTATAGCCATTTAGCAAAACACCGTTTGACTCAACCAATCCGCTTACATTATCATACTGCACCGTAACGTGAACATTGCTCGAAAACATTTCAGAACCTTTGAGGTAGTTAATTCCCCACAAGCCTGACGCAACAGCTACTGTGAGTAAAATTCCAATTTTAATTTCTCTGCCGTATTTCACTCTCTTAAATAATTTGGCTCAAATATAAGGGAATATAAAATAGTTTGGCAAGAGAGTGCTTCGAATGTTATTAGTTAGAAAGCTAGTTTAACCAATCATAAGAAAAATTCTTGATTGGAATACCTTGAAAAAATAAAATCATTAATATGTTGTTTGCTAAAAAAACATTACTTAACTTTACATCACGCTCTTTGACAATACTTGACCTTTTGCATAAAATCTTTCTGCAATGAAAAATAATTTCAATCGAATTTATTATCATGCTAACACCTACCTGCCAGGGTTTGCCTTTATTTTTAATACCCCGATAAGTAATAATTATAGTAGCGGTTCATAAATTTTAATAATTTAAAAACAAAAACTATGAGTACAAATCAATTTGCATTATCAACACGAGTTGATTCACAAAAACAATCAACATTTAAAAATTCAATAAGCTATTGCTCGTAATATTAATTTTTATCTCTTTGCCTTTGAAACAAATTTTTGCATTAGGCGAAACATGCAGCAACCCAATACCATTAGGTCTAATATCAAACAACAATAATTGGAATACATATACTATGAATGATAGTGTGTTGTATATATCTTTTATTGCAGATACTACCAATATTAGACTTGATATTATTCATGGGGTAGCAGGTTTTTCAAATTTTCCAGAGTGGAAAAGCATCAAGCTATTTCATGGAAACACATGCACAAACCCTGATTTAATATGGTCTCATTCAACGTATGTGCCTGGTGATTCACTTATTCAGGCAATATTAGATTCAAATATAATAGAAGGCGATTTATACACATTTAAATTTTTAAGAAAATACAACCCTGATACTTGTGGCAATTGTAATGTTGCCGCTACTTTTATGCTCAATGTAAAAACTGCAATTGTAGCCTTCCCATTTCATTTAGGTCATTGTGATGATCCTTGTCAACTTAATTGCAATGGACAATTTACAAATTTCCCACTAGTATGTATTCAAGGTGTTCCTTCTGATGAATTTAAATGTAATATTCCTTGTTGGCAAGATGGCAATCTTTCACCTCAATTACGAGAATTCAATATGAATCCTTGGGCTGCAATGTGGTCACGTAATGGGCGAAGTGAAGCAATTGTTACAACGTTAGCTGATCCAATATTAATGACGGAAACGTACTTTTGGGTCATTTTGATTTCAGGAGTGAAGTAAACCCATTTCAACAGTTAAATATTACCTTGTGTAATTGGTTTTTTCCAGGTAATCAAATTACATTTGGAATAAACAATCAGCAGATATATGCACAAATGCCTATCCAAAACAATACAACCTTTACCAGAAATTATTTTTGTTTTACTAATACCTCAGCAGTAAATTTTAATAGAGTAGCTATTAACCCTGTGCCAAATGCAAATACAGGAATACAATGTTGGGCGCATATTGATAATTTTTTTATTAGCCGATTAGTAAATGCAGGTTGTGATGATGTGACTTGCGGCACATATTCATTTTTAGATGCCGGTTGCCCTGCTGATGCAGCGTTAAATCCAATTTACGCTTGGACCGCGCCCCCCGGAGTTGTTTTTGATAATCCAAATTCAATGAACCCAATAGCAACATTTCCAATTAATTTAACTAATGCCCCAATTAATTACACATTTACAATTCTGTTAGTACTTACAATTAACGGTACACAGTGTACTGACTTTGATGAAGTGACAATTACAGTAAATCCTTCACCAGTGTTAAAAGGCTCAAGTTTTACAGCTTGTAATACCACACCCATCATAGTAGAAGTTGATAATTGTTTTGCTAACCAAGGCTATACCTGGACAGTCATACCCAACGACCCTGGAAATTTTCATACCATAAATCCTGTTGGTAATTGCTTACTTGAAGTTACATGTGTCAATGGATTTGGAGCAACAATAATAGTTAATAATGGTTTTTGTGAAGAGACCTATTACATCCAAGATTGCTGTACCGGAACGCCTCCTGCTGGCTCTATTCCACTTTATTTTACAGATGTTACTGCTACCGACTTGATTACGCACTTCGGCACAAATAATATTACCTATCCTGATGGAATACATATTAATGGTACGCTTACTATTGATCAGTCACTTTCATTTGTTGGATGCCCTCATATTATAATGGGGCCGGCAGCAGAAATAATTATTGACAATAACAATTCCTTATTCGTAGGCACTTGCAATCTAAGTGCATGCGACAAAATGTGGTATGGCATACGTGTAATTGACGGGCAGCTTACCATCCAAGAAAGTACTGTTAGCGATGCTCAGTATGCTGTACATGCTTATGATGGAGCTATCACATACTTGAGGCAGAATAATTTTTATAATAATTTTATTTCCTTTTATATTGCTCCCAATGCTATGCCTCAAACTAATCTTGGTTATATTGTAAGCAATAACTTTGCTACTACTGCCAACTTGGTATTGCCTTATCTTGGGCAACAACCTGACATTAATGCTGCCGGATTTGCAGGCATTGTAGCACATGATGTTGTTTACCTGCAAGTAGGCCATACTAATGCTGCCATACAAAAAAATACTTTTACAAATCTTAATTGCGGTGTTTTAACTTATAACTCAAATTGTTATATTGTAAATAATTTATTTGAAAACATCATTGAGCAAGGTGGTGCACCAACCTATTACGGCCTTACAAACACATCGTTGTTCAATCATTTACAAACTGCTGTATATTGCCAAGGGGAAGTATTTCACAGTGTTTCCATAGAAGGTGATATTAATAATGATATGGAGTTTGATGATTGCTTTCGCAGTATATACCTCAATGGCATTTCGGGTGAAGTTTATAATAACTTAAGTGGCTCAACAAGTGCTTTAGGCGATAATAGATTAGGCATTGTACTTAGCAACATGAATGATTTGGCTGGTGTAAGCGTTTATGAAAATACCCTTACCGAAACACAACATGGTATGCGCATAGAAGAATGTACAGGTATGATTACGGTAAATAATAACGAAGTATTTATTGAAAATCCTGGTGGCAATAGTTTACCAAGAACAGGTATTTGGTGCAAAACGCATTACCCGTAATTACGAATACCACTATTAAAAGTAATTTAATAACCATGACCGATGCAAGACGAGGTATTCGATTAAATACTATAAATAATGCCACCGTTACCGATAACCGTGTACTTATGGGTACAATCCACCCCCCAACACCTGATTTAGGCATAGCTCTTGAAGCCTCGCATGCCAATAACATATCCTGCAATAATGTAGAAGGGGTAGGTTATTCTACAGCAGGTATTAGCTATATACCGCTGTCTATTGCATACGATTTTCAAACCTCTAATAGCAATACGGTCTCGTGCAACACCTCGCACAATACTGATGTGGGTTTCCGTTTTCTAAATGATTGCAACAGCACCGACTTTAACTCAAACGAAATAAACGAACATTGGCAAGGCTTACGATTGCGTGCGCAACCTAATATGGGGCCACAATTACACAAAGGAAATCATTGGAATTTTTTAAATAATTATCCCGGTCTTGGGGCGCAGTTGATACCATTGAATGCATTGACTTCTGCAACCAACTTATTTAGGGTATTAAATTATCCAACACAAGGAATATTCATAGAAGCACCCACACATAATTTAGGATTTGGTTTTGATTGGTTTGATATAAGCACAGTGCCAAAGCAACATGCAATGTATCATTATGCGAATTGCCTATAAGGGAAGATGATGATGAAATCAATGGGTTTGAATTAACGATTGCAGATGGTACTGCTACATTACAAGAGTTTGAGGCACAGACACTTTTCGAAATGAAAAAGGCATTGAACGAAAAACTTGAATTATATCCTGATTTAAAAAACGGCAATACAGTATTGACTGATTTTTATAACACTACAGAAGCAAGTACAATAGGTGATTTGAAAGAAGTAAAAAAGACCTTAACCGAAAAAACCGCTGGCGAAGTAACACTTGAAACTGCTATAATAAATGAGCAAATTACAAGTGACAATAAATTCCATGATGCAAAAGCAGCTATGGATGCAATAACAAATGCAACCGTAATATTGCAAAGTGATATTGATGCGTATTTATTGGCTTGTACAGCATTAGAAGTTAGCCAAAGTACTGCCAACCAAAGCAGTGTGCAATTAGCCGTTATTGATAAAGTAAAAAAAGAAATAGCCAGTAACCAAAATAACAATGTACAAGCCAATGAGGTGCACGAGGCTAACATAAAAACTGTAAATGCAATAGCAATTAAGTATAAAATAAATGCAGCATTAAGCGAAGATGATAAAATCACCTTATATGATATAGCAGTGCAATGCCCATTTAATGGAGGAGTAGGGGTATATCAATCGCGCGCCATATTATCGCACTTTTATGATGATATGGGTTACAATGATGAAGCCACTTGCATGCTCGATGGTTATAGTATGCGTACAATAAATACAAACAATTCTGCAATTTCTTTTTCATTTGATATTGTACCCAACCCGGCAAAAGATTATTTTGAAATCAAAGCAGAAGGGATTGATGTAAAAGGAAAATTGCTAACTATACTTGATGCTTATGGGCATGTAGTAAAGTCTCAAATATTATCAAATGAAAATACAAACCGGATAAAAACCAATGGATTAACCAATGGAATATATTTTGTAGCTATTGCCAATGGCAGTGTGCAACAATTCCAAAAGCTTGTTATTGTAAAATGATTTTAATTCTAAATCAGGTATGGAAAGCTGTTTTTCCATATCTGATTTTTTCTAAGAATACAATTCAAACACTTTAAAACACTTATTTGTAATGAAACAAAAACTAATTATTTATTTTTTATTCTGCACTGCCTTAACCCAAGCCCAAAACAAAATGGATAATTGGTGGTACTTAGGATCATCCATAGGAGTCCATCCACTCAGTGGAGGTTGCAGTATTAATTTCACTTACGACTCAGCCTCAGTAGATACTACCCCGATTGATAATGATTTTCTTTGGACATTGAGTATGATAAGTGATAGTAGTGGGCAGTTATTATTTTACAATGATAATAGGCGGGTGTATGATAGAAATAATAACATAATGATAAACGGGGATACATTAATGAATACATGGCTTGTTTTAAATCAAAATGCAGGGGGGGGGGGGCCTCAAGGTAGTATTGTATTACCTTTAATTGACTCTAATCCTACCTATTATTTATTCTCTGTCTCATCTGAAAATGATTTTGGAAATTTTCTTTTGCCATCGCATTTATACTTAGCAAAAATAGATATGTCACTCAATAATGGATTGGGAGCTGTTGTAAGCAAAAATCAAGCGTTAAACTATGCAAAAATGGATTTTTATATTAACGCTGTAAAGCACGGTAATGGACGAGATTGGTGGGTATTACGTCATTCGGCTGAAGGTGATACTTTTTACACCTTTTTACTAACACCTTATGGGGTAGATGGACCTTTTACACAGGTTTATGGACACATTAATACCTGGGCTGGGGGCCATAGTTCGCAAGGTGTTCAATATTTCTCTCCCGATGGAACTAAGTATGTAAATTCTTCAAACAAGCGCATAAACCTATATGATTTTGATAGATGTACCGGTTTATTAAGCAATTGGCAGGAGAAAAAAATTTGGGCATTTCCTGCTTTTTCTCCCAATAGTCAGGTGCTGTACCTTTCAACAGGTTTAGCAATTGAGCAATATGACTTATCCAAAACTAATTGGAAGGCAACCCGCGATACTGTTGCAGTATTCGATTCCATTGTATTTGATAGTTGCGACTATGCAAAATTTAGTTGGCCATTTTTTAGCATCTGATAATCGTATTTATATACCGGCATTCGGTTTTTGCAGACGCAATATTCATGTTATAGATTCACCTGATGTAGTTGGTATAGGGTGCAAGGTTTTACAAAATAAAATTATTATGCCGCGGTTTCACAGAGGCACTATACCAAATTATCCAAATTATAGGCTTGGCCCTTTGCCGGGCAGTGTGTGCGATACATTGGGGTTGGGTGTACCGCCTGCCGGCACAAAGCCAATTGTTTCTATTGTACCAAACCCGGCAAAAGATTATTTTGAAATAAATGTAGGAACCATTAGTTTGAAAAATAAAATGCTAAAAATATTTGATGGGTATGGTAATTTGCTCAAATCAGTAATGTTGACAAATGATACCAACAACCGAGTTAGCACAGCGGAGTTAAGTAATGGGATATATTTTATTGCAATTGACAATGGAGCCATTGACCAATATCAAAAACTTGTGATAGTAAAATAGTAGTAAAACTTAATCAGGTATGGAAAGCTGTTTTTCCATATCTGATTTTTTCCAAAGAATACAATTCAAGCACTTTAAAACACTTATGTGTAATGAAACAAAAACTAATTATTTATTTTTTATTCTGCACTGCCTTAACCCAAGCCCAAAACAAAATGGATAATTGGTGGTACTTAGGATCATCCATAGGAGTCCATCCACTCAGTGGAGGTTGCAGTATTAATTTCACTTACGACTCAGCCTCAGTAGATACTACCCCGATTGATAATGATTTGCTTTGGACTTTGAGTATGATAAGTGACAGTAGTGGCAATTTGTTATTTTACAATGATATGAAGCGCGTATATGACAGAGATAACAATATTATGCCAAATGGCGATACATTAATGAATACCTGGAGTGTACTAAGCCCGAACGTAGGTGGGGGGCCTCAAGGTAGTATTATATTACCTTTAATTGACTCTATTCCTACCTATTATTTATTCTCTGTATCGGGTGAAAAAGATTTGGGACCTTTGTTACTTCCTGCTCACTTATACTTAGCAAAAATAGATATGTCACTCAATAATGGATTGGGGGCAGTTGTAAGCAAAAATCAAGCGTTAAACTATGCAAAAATGGATTTTTATATTAACGCTGTAAAGCACGGTAATGGACGAGATTGGTGGGTATTATGTCATTCGGCTGAAGGTGATACTTTTTACACCTTTTTACTAACACCTTATGGGGTAGATGGTCCTTTTACACAGGTTTATGGACACATTAATACATGGGCTGGGGGCCATAGTTCTCAATATGTTCAGTATTTCTCTCCCGATGGAACTAAGTATGTAAACTCCTCCAATAGGCGCATAAACCTTTATGATTTTGACCGTTGTACTGGTTTACTAAGCAATTGGCAAGAAAAAAAAATATGGGCAGCACCGGCTTTTTCACCCAATGGTCAAGTGCTTTATCTATCAACTGGTTTAGTAATTGAACAGTATGACTTATCTAAAACTAATTGGAAGGCAACTCGCGATACTGTCGCGGTATTCGATTCCATTGTCTTTGACAGTTGCGACTATGCTAAATTTAGTTGGCCATTTTTAGCATCTGATAATCGTATTTATATACCGGCATTTGGTTTTTGCAGACGCAATATTCATGTTATAGATTCACCAGATGTAGTTGGAGTTGGGTGTAAGGTTCTACAAAATAAGATTATTATGCCAAAGTTTCATAGTGGTACTATACCTCATTATCCCAATTACAGGCTTGGCCCTTTGCCTGGTAGTGTGTGCGATACATTGGGGTTGGGTGTACCGCCTGCCGGCACAAAGCCAATTGTTTCTATTGTACCAAACCCGGCAAAAGATTATTTTGAAATAAATGTAGGAACCATTAGTTTGAAAAATAAAATGCTAAAAATATTTGATGGGTATGGTAATTTGCTCAAATCAGTAATGTTGACAAATGATACCAACAACCGAGTTAGCACAGCGGAGTTAAGTAATGGGATATATTTTATTGCAATTGACAATGGAGCCATTGACCAATATCAAAAACTTGTGATAGTAAAATAGTAGTAAAACTTAATCAGGTATGGAAAGCTGTTTTTCCATATCTGATTTTTTCCAAAGAATACAATTCAAACACTTTAAAACACTTATGTGTAATGAAACAAAAACTAATTATTTATTTTTTATTCTGCACTGCCTTAACCCAAGCCCAAAACAAAATGGATAATTGGTGGTACTTAGGCACAAATATAGGCCAGCATCCTCTTAGTGGAGGTTGCAGTATTAACTTTACTTACGATAGTGCCTTTATTGATACAACTTCAATAAATAACGAATTTTTTTGGACTCTAAGTATGATAAGCGATAGTAGTGGTAAACTCCTCTTTTATAATGACATGAAAAGAGTGTATGATAGAAATAATAATGTTTTGCCGAATGGTGACACACTGATGAATACTTATGCTGTATTAAGCCCTAATTATGGAGGGTATGGACCACAATCCAGTATTATTTTACCACTTTTAGATACCTTACCTATTTACAATTTATTTTCCTTTTCACCTGAAAATGATATACCACCTTCTGTTTTACCATCACACTTATACTTAGCCAAAATAGATATGTCACTAAATAATGGTAATGGGGCTGTTATAAGTAAAAATCAAGCGCTAAATTGGAATAAAATGGATGGGTATATAAACGCTGTAAAGCATGGCAACGGTAGAGATTGGTGGGTATTATGCCATTCAGCAGAAGGCGATACTTTTTATACTTTTTTGTTAACCCCACAAGGAGTGAGTGGGCCATTTACGCAAATTTATGGCCATATCAACACTTGGGCTGGCGGGCATAGTTCGCAAGGTGTGCAGTATTTCTCTCCAGATGGCAGTAAATATGTAAATTGCTCCAATAAACGCATCAACCTATATGACTTTGACCGTTGTATAGGTTTGTTAAGTAATTGGCAAGAGAAAAAAATTTATGGTACGCCTATATTTTCTCCCAATAGCCAACTTTTATATTTGTCAACTGGATGGGCAATTGAACAGTATGACCTTACTAAAACAAATTGGAAGGCCACTCGTGATACAGTTGCGGTATTGGATTCTATTGTGTTTGACAGTTGTGATTATGAAGGATTTACCTGGCCTTATTTGGCGGCCGATAATAGAATTTATATACCTGGCGGAGGGGCTTGCAGGCGCAACATCCATGTAATAGATTCACCTGATGTAGTTGGTATAGGGTGCAAGGTTTTACAAAATAAAATTATTATGCCGCGGTTTCACAGAGGCACTATACCAAATTATCCAAATTATAGGCTTGGCCTTTGCCGGGCAGTTGCGATACATTGGGGTTGGGTGTACCGCCTGCCGGCACAAAGCCAATTGTTTCTATTGTACCAAACCCGCAAAAGATTATTTTGAAATAAATGTAGGAACCATTAGTTTGAAAAATAAATGCTAAAATATTTGATGGGTATGGTAATTTGCTCAAATCAGTAATGTTGACAAATGATACCAACAACCGAGTTAGCACAGCGGAGTTAAGTAATGGGATATATTTTATTGCAATTGACAATGGAGCCATTGACCAATATCAAAAACTTGTGATAGTAAAATAGTAGTAAAACTTAATCAGGTATGGAAATTTATAATTCCATATCACTTAGTTAACCATCTTTCTGAGTACATACTAACTGCATCACCTATTTGGAAAAATCGTAATGTCAATTCTTAGATTTATTTTGATACCATTTTAAGTTGCAAACCCAACTACAATTTTTTTGACACATATCAAGTTGTAATGCAATACAAATTACAAATCATGTTTTGCTGCAATTTTAAATCAAATCATATTATAAATAGAATTGGCGTTGATCCTAAACCTTTCCTTTTTGAAGATGTGACATTATCTTCTTATCGTAATGTGATTGAAAGCTCATCTACAAACTTGGTTACCAAAATTTATTCTCATATTCGTTTTCTAAAAAATATAACATCAGCAATGCATGAATTACCTTGCACACATATACCTCTCCGGTGAAAACGAGCTGATTCAAATTGGAAATTTTATTGCTGATCAACTAAAGGGTGTGGACAAAAGCATGTTTCATCCCGATATTCAAAAAGGGATTTTGTTGCATAAGCACATTGACAGCTACACCGATTCGCATCCGCGCGTACACCAAACCAAAAAGAGGCTGCACCCTACGGTAGGCAAGTATGCACCGGTTGTGTCAGATTTATATTATGATCACTTTTTGGCAATACAATGGCAACAGTATCATCATCAGCCTTTGTTGCATTATACGCAGCAATTTTACGACTTGCTTCACCAACACAAAGCTATTTTGCCCGAGCGCACGCGCTATATCCTCAATTACATCGAACCTAACAATTGGCTTTATAATTATCAGTATATCGAAGGCATGCAAAATGTTTTTCGTGGTATGAGCCGCAGAGCCCGTTTTGACAACAATATGGAACATGCTACCAACTATCTGGTTGCCGATTATGCGGAATACGAACAAGATTTTAATTCCTTTTTCCCTGACTTGATAGTAAGCTGCAAGCAATTCTGTTTAACCAATAGTTTCTAATCGATAGAAAAAGCTATAAAAATTAATTAAGTTCACAATTTTTAAAAATAAAAAATCAAGTGAACACAACATTTGCATCCAATTGAATTCTGCCTACATTTGCATGCTTTTTTCAGAAAAAAAATTCAAGACTCTATGAATAATTTATTGGGAATATTCACATCCTCAATTGGACGCAAGGTTTTAATGTCACTTACAGGGTTGTTCCTGGTTTTGTTTTTACTCATACACGTGGTTGGCAACTTGCAGTTGTTTCGTAATGACGATGGGTATGCCTTCAATACCTACACCATACTAATGACTTCCAACCCGCTTATCAAGACTGTATCGTATCTGCTTTATGCTACTATTGTAGCACATGCAGTATTGGCTTTGGTACTCACGCTTAAAAACATGAGTGCCCGCAAAAAGGGATATGGACAAACAAGCGGTGCTACAAGCAAATGGTCGGCTCGTAATATGGGAATACTGGGAACCATAATTCTTGTTTTTATTGTTGTACACATGAGCAATTTTTGGTACGAGTACAAATTTAGCGAAGTACCATGGGCTCAATATCTTACCAACCTTGAAACCAATGAAACCACCTTTACAGATATTACCGACATGGTGAAGCAAATGCCTGAGAAACCTAACTTTAAGTCACAAGAATTTTCAGCAGGAGCAAATAAGGTTTTAATAATCAAAAATCTGTATCACGAGGTAAAAACCGATTTTCAAAATGAACTATGGTTGGTATGCTTATATGTATTTAGTATGATAGCTCTATCGTTTCATCTATTGCACGGTTTTCAAAGTGCTTTTCAAACGTTGGGTATCAGACATAAGACTTATACACCCATTATTAAATTTGTGGGATATGCCTTTGGAATAATTGTTCCAATTCTGTTTGCTGCCATGCCTTTGTATTTCTATTTCAACAAATAAAATGAATTAAAATATCTGCCGAGGTAGCAACCATTACTATATAGGGTAATTATCAAAAGCAGAAATAGTAATAAACAAAAGAAAATATGCTCGACTCACGAATTCCTCCAGGGCCATTGGCCGATAAGTGGAAAAATGCTAAGTTTAAGTACAAACTAGTAAATCCGGCTAACAAGCGTAAGTATGATATACTTATAGTAGGAACCGGATTGGCAGGAGCTTCTGCAGCTGCATCACTGGCCGAGTTAGGGTACAATGTGAAAACATTTTGTTTTCAGGATAGTCCGCGCAGGGCACACAGTATTGCCGCTCAAGGAGGTATTAATGCTGCAAAAAATTATCGTAATGATGGCGATAGTGTTCATCGCTTATTTTATGATACACTCAAAGGTGGTGATTACCGTGCCCGCGAAGCTAATGTTCATCGTCTGGCCGAAGTAAGCGTTAACATTATTGATCAATGCGTGGCTCAAGGCGTACCTTTTGCCCGCGAATATGGCGGACTACTTGATAATCGCTCTTTTGGTGGTGCACAGGTGTCACGAACCTTTTATGCGAAAGGTCAAACCGGACAACAATTATTGTTGGGAGCATACTCTGCCATGAATCGTCAGATTAAGTCGGGGCAAATAAAATCATACACGCGCCACGAAATGCTTGACCTTGTGGTTGTTGATGGCCACGCCCGTGGCATCATTGTTCGCGATATGGTTACAGGTGCTATTGAACGCCATTCCGGCCATGCAGTATTATTATGCACCGGTGGCTATGGCAACGTTTTTTACCTTACAACCTATGCTCGTGGTAGCAATACCACTGCCATATGGCGTGCGCACAAGCGTGGTGCATTCTTTGGGAATCCTTGTTACACGCAAATACATCCTACCTGCATACCGGTAAGTGGCGATCATCAGAGTAAGCTTACACTGATGAGTGAATCTTTGCGTAACGATGGCCGTATATGGGTGCCCAAGAATTTATCAGATGTAGAAGCCTTGCGCTCAGGCAAGAAAAAAGGAAGTGATATACCTGAAGATGACCGTGATTACTACCTCGAAAGAAGGTACCCTGCGTTCGGAAATCTGGTGCCACGTGATGTAGCATCACGTGCAGCTAAAGAGCGCTGCGATGCCGGTTATGGCGTAAACGTTACCGGACAAGCTGTTTACCTTGACTTTGCCAGCAATATGAAAGAGAAGTATGGCAAACAAGAAGCCACCAAACTCGGAATTAAAAACCCTACCGATGCCCAAATGATTGAATTTGGAAAAGCGGTTGTTGCCGAGAAATATGGTAACCTCTTCGATATGTATAAGCAGATAACAGGAGAAGATCCCTATGTAGAGCCCATGCAGATTTATCCTGCCGTGCATTACACTATGGGAGGATTATGGGTTGACTATCATTTGCAAACCACCATTAAAGGTTTATTCGCATTAGGCGAAGCAAACTTTAGCGACCATGGAGCTAACAGATTAGGCGCCAGTGCACTCATGCAAGGTCTGGCCGATGGGTATTTTGTTATTCCTTCAACCATTGGCGACTACCTGGCCGATATTGAAAGGAAACCAATTTCGGCACAAAGCCCGGAATTTGACGAGGCTGAAAATGCTGTTAAAAACAGGGTACAACAACTATTAGCTACAAAGGGAACCAAAACAGTACACGAGTATCATCGTGAACTTGGTTTAATAATGTGGAATCATTGTGGCATGGAACGTACCGAAAGCGGCTTGAAAGAAGGCTTGGAAAAACTTAAAGTCTTGAAGACCGACTTTTGGAAAAATGTAAATGTGCCAGGAAGTGGCGATGAGCTTAATCAGAATCTTGAAAAAGCTTCACGTGTTGCCGATCTTATTGAGCTTGGACAGCTAATGATGATGGACGCCCTCGACCGTAACGAAAGCTGTGGAGGTCACTTCCGTGCTGAGTTTCAGGACGATGAAGGAGAGGCGCTACGCGATGATGAGAAATACAGCTATGCAGCAGCATGGCAATATATGGGCGAAGATGTACCTCAACAATTACACAAAGAAGATCTCAACTATGAGTTTGTGCAACGCAGTCAGCGGAGTTATAAGTAATTTGAAATATCTTTGATAGTTTGAATTAACTTCAAAAGGAAAAAGCTGGATTGTTCCGGCTTTTTTTTGATTTTGTTTTAGCCTTTGATGGCGTCCTTGGACACTGTTTCATAAAGTGTGTAAGATGAAAAAATTTGAATTATTTATTATCATTCAATCGCAAGTTGTTATTTTTTTATATTTACATCATGCTATTGAAGCTCAGCTATTGAGAAATTGATTTTTCTCATTTGCTTCACCATCATGAATTGATGTGTTATTTTGGAGAGCTTGAAGTTAATAGTCATTTTAAAAACATAAGAACATTTAAAACAAAAAAACATGAAACATTTATTATTTTTATTGACTATTGTGCTGGCTTCGATGTCAGTGCATGGACAGAACTTAAATTTCCCTGATTCAACTGCTATTTGGTCAGTTTACGATGAAAAATATTTCGTTGACGGTGACTCCACCTACAATTCGGTGAATTATAAAAAGTATCTTTTCACCAATGACAGTATTGTGACAACAGGAACATTTTTTGCCCTACTAAGGGAAGACACAGTTCAGAAAAAAGTTTTTTCAATTGCTTCAGGAAGCACTCAAGAGCAGTTGCTTTATGACTTCTCATTATCTGTAAATGACACAATCACTGTTTATCCCATTTCATTTATTTATTATTCTAGCCTATTTTAATTAAGGTGGACATAATTGACAGTATACTTATTGGAAACAATTATCACAAAGGTTAAAAATTTCTGGTATATCAGAACACAGGATTTGATGAATATTGGATTGAAGGAATAGGAAGCACCATGGGAATTTTTTAATAGCGGTGTAACTGGAATCGCAATTGCTGACATTTATTATCCTACACTTTTATGCTTTGAAAAAGACGGAGTTGTACTTTACAGCAATCCAAATTTTACAACTTGTTATCTAAACTATCCGATAGGAATTTCGAGAATTCACCCTGGTATAAGACTTCGTTATTCCCAAACCCATCAACAGGTTCTGTATTTATACAATCTGACTATGAAGTGTGGTCTTATAAAATTGAATCACTGGTTGGGCAATTAATAAAGCAAGAAAATGCTAATGCTAAAACATTTTTAGTCGACATTTCAAACTACGTAGATGGAGTTTATTTGGTAACTATAACAACAGATAAGGGAACCATGTTAAAGAAACTAATAAAGAAAGGTCTATAACATCGCCATTATAAATGTAGAGCTAAAGCGGTTAAATAAACTCGATTGATCTCAATTCAAGCGTGAGATTTTTTAAACAAATCTGTCACACCCGCCTTGTAGGCAGGTGACCATGCTGCAAAACATTTTGTGCAAGTATGTGTAAACAAAATCCACTTACTTATGTTTAGTAGTAATAAATTCACATAGCATAAATGGCCAACTATGTAATCAACTTTGGCGAAGTATTCCGTACCGATGGACCTGCTGGAGTAACGCATGCTTGGCGAATGCTTAGTAATAATGGAACCGCAGGAGCAAAATTTAATATTTTAAATCCAAATGGTACAAATAATATTAATATGGGTACAGTGCCACTTGGGGACTTTAATTTTTTTACAAATAACACCCAACGCATGACCATCATAGGCGTAGCGGGAGCCAACCAAGGTTATGTAGGTATTAATACAACCACCCCAACGTATACACTCACCGTTAACGGCACCATTGCTGCCAACAAAATAATTATTACAACCGAGAATGACGACAACATTTAATGGCTTTTATTTTGGAATCTCAAAAAGGTTTGATGGAGTTGAAGATAAGTGATAATGAGAGAAAAACTAATATTTGAAATCCGTCAAGTCTTTTAATTTTATATCAAGAGCAGCAGCTAATTCTTTGAGGTAAAAAATTGTCGGGTTAGTTCTTCCTGTTTCTATACGTTAAAGACTTTGTCTACCTTTATTCATATCAATACTTACTTGAAATTGTGTTAGCCCTTTAGCTTCACGCAATTTTTTAATATGTAATCCAAATTTTTTTAAATAGATAGACTTTTCCGACACCTCAACTTTACTTTGGGTGCTAAGATTCTTACCTGTACATAAATATTGGGCAACAGACGTGTTGCACACGTTAATTCATTTTATATCTTTACAAACATATTGCAAGTAACAATTGTATTTTTGAGTAAATTTTAAAAAATCTCAAAATGAAAAAAGTTCTGTTATTTAATTTTTTAATCTACTGTGATTATTGTTTAGCACAGCAAAACCTTGTGCCTAATTGGTCGTTTGAAGATACCTTGAATTGTGGACAAACAGTCTATCCGCAAATGGTTTGTTCTCCTTGGTTTAATCCAACTAATAGTACACCGGATTATTTTACCCCTTATTACTTAATACCTTGTGGTACACAACTTAATTATCCTGGTGTTGGTTATCAAGTAGCAAAATCTGGTGAGGCGTATTGTGGATTATTTTGTTGGGAACAGAATAATCAAAGGGAATATATTGAAGTAGCATTAAGCGACTCTTTGCAAGCAGGAAAAAAATATAAAATTAGTTTTTGGGCTTCAACAGCAGATGCAGCTAATTATCAAGTTGATAAACTTGGAGCAGCTTTAACAAAGGATTCTTTATTTGCATTAGGAGCAGGAAATATAAATTTTATTCCTCAGATAAATTCCATTGGTGGTATTTTGCTCACAGATACTATGAATTGGTTTCAGATAAATGGGGAATACATAGCTGCAGGGGGAGAAAAATTTATAACCATAGGAAACTTCTATGATAATTCAAATACTCAAGTTGATTCAATATATCCAAATAATGTAAATTTTTATGCAGCATATTATTTCATTGATGATGTTTCAGTAGTTGAAGACACTTCGTTATCAATAAATGTAATAGGATTGAATAAATGCGATGTTCGTTTTGAATTAAATGATGCATTTGAATTAAACTTTGAATCAAATTGCTCAATTGGAAAAATTTCTATGTGGAGCAGCGATGGAAAAATTGTTTATCAAACGGATGGCAAACTTTCAAATAGTAAAATCGAATTACATTCCAAATTAGCAAAGGGTATTTATTTTGCAAAAATATATTATCAAAATAACACTACACAAGTTTCTAAAATATTTATAAAGCACTAAAAAATTAAACGTAGGAAAAAAATTGTTTGTTTGATGTTACTCACAATAGTTTGTGAGGCATCTATAGCTCAAATTGAATGGAGATTATTAGGAAATTCAACTGTTGGTGCTAGTGACTATGTTGGATGCCAAGGACTTGCAAATTTAAATTTCCGCACCAATGCAAATCCTCGCATGCGAATCTTCAACGGTGCAGGCGGTCTCACCGGCAATGGTCCAACAACAGATGGTTTTGTAGGCATTGGTGATTTTGATTTTTTTACTGCTTCAAATTTACTGCATCAGCACTTGAATTTTAAACGAAGTAACTTTCATCAGTTTACAAATGATAATACTGGTGTAACAGCAACCGATGGCTCCCTATTTGGAATTGAATATCGCACAGCAACCAACTCTGGTGTAAATTATTCTATAGCGCAATAAGGCAAAAAAGAACGCCCCTAATTTGTTTTTATAATTTGTGTTTAACTGAAGTTGCCTAAATTTATTTACGTATGCAACCACATTATTCCTTTTTACTCCGTATATTAGTGTATTCAAAAAATATAAAAAATGAAAAATCTAATCGTACTTATTTCGTTGAAAATTATTTCTATCAATATTTTGATTGCTCAGACTTCTGAAATTAAACGCACAAACCATTGGTACTTTGGCGAAGGTATTGGAATTGATTATAGTAGCGGTGTACCTGTTCTTGATACACTAAGCCCCATGAGTCAACGCGAGGCATGTGCAGTAATGAGTGATACAGCAGGCAATCTTTTATTTTATACCGATGGTGATACTGTGTGGAACCAAAACCACATAATGATGACAAATGGATTTGATGTAGGTTGCGAAAGCAGCAGCAACGGAGCAGCCATAGTGCCCAACCCGGGCAACGATAGTATCTATTATTTATTTACTGTTGACTGTTGGGAAAATTTTGGTACGCATGGCTTGCGCTACACCGTAATAAATGTAAATGCAAACAATGGCTTAGGTGCTATTATACAAAAGAACGTGCAACTCTTTTCACCAAGCAGCGAGCAACTTGCTGTAACGCGCCATTGCGATGGCATTGATTTTTGGATAGTGGCACATGCTTACAGCGTAAATGCCTTTTATGCTTATAAAATAAATGCATTGGGTGTGGATACTGTGCCTGTTATTACAAATATTGGTGATACACTACCCGTGTGGACACCATTGGTAATGCAGGAAGTATGTGCTTTTCTCCTAATGGAGAAAAATTGTTTTGTAAATTTACGCAAAGGGTTAAGGCTTTTGATTTTGATTTAATTACTGGAGAATTAGATAATATGGTCGTTTTATCAACAGACTCGCAAGAATATGGTTGTGCATTTTCCCCAGACAATAGTAAACTATATATAGTGTTTTCAGGGCTTCCAATCCTGTTGGAGATATATTTCACAATACGAATTGAATAGAAACGATTCGCAATTAATTGTCAATTCAAAAATATTATATACTGGGTAAGTTATGCTCACAATGAGTTGCTTGGATTGCAACTAAATAAGAATGCGGGGATTAAAGTAGCATTTTATTATCAAGATTCTATAGGGTATATTCAAAATCCCAATAACTACGGAACCGCATGCAATTATCAAACTTTTCCTTTAACATTCAATGGTCGAATATGCAAAGAGCAGTTTCCAAATTTTAACACAAACTATTTTAACCCCAATGCATACATCTGTGGAAATGGAATTGCAGAAAACGGTAATTTAGAAATAAAATTTTTTCCTAACCCAGTTGAAGGCGAATTAATGCTCACAAATTTAAAAGGCAAATACAATCAGTTGGCTATTTTTAATGTAGATGGCAAGCATGTTTTATTTAAACAGATTAGCTATTTGAATGAAATAAAACTTGATGTAGAAAATCTTTCTTCAGGTATTTATTTTATCCAATTAAAAGAAAATAAATTCTCAAAAACTAAATCAATAAAATTTATAAAAATCAATAATTTTAAATAATACAAAATGGAAAAAAATAATAAAATAAAAATAGGCTTGCTTGCATTAGCAATCTTATTTTCGACACTAATAAATGCACAGTTTCAAATTACACCAGCAACATTTGGTGAATTTATGGGAACAGCACCTATAATTAGAGGCGTTGGCATTGGTAATTTTCCTTCGGGAGTAACTACCAACTCAGCCCTACATGTTAACACCAATTTTATGACAGCCTCAACTAATTATCCGGGAATAAACTTTGGAGAAGTATTCCGTACGGATGGCCCTGCGGGGGTAACACATGCTTGGCGCATGTTGAGTAATAACGGTACTGCAGGAGAAAAATTTAATATTTTAAATCCAAGCGGTACAGATAATATTAATATGGGTACAGTGCCACTTGGGGACTTTAATTTTTTTACAAATAACACCCAACGCATGACCATCATAGGGCGTAGCGGGAGCCAACCAAGGTTATGTAGGTATTAATACAACCACCCCAACGTATACACTCACCGTTAACGGCACCATTGCTGCCAGCAAAATAATTATTACAATCGAAAATAAGGAGCAAGATTTATTGGCAGTGATTGCTCAATTGCAAAGGGAGGTGGCGGAGTTGAGGGAAAAAATGACATTGCAGAGAAATTAATGTTTTATCTTTTCATCTATTACCCGGTTCATTTTAAGTATGATATAATCGCTTTTAGTTATCAACACACATAATTGTTTCGATTAAATTTTTTATTATTGCCTTATATAAGTTACTTATGAAAACTAAATTCAACATATTCAATTCAATTCAATTCAATTCCTTTTCTTTCGCTTGCTGTGCGGGCTTTTTGAGTATGTACGTTTTGTAAGCTCAATTTTTATCTTCAAAATAAATTTTCTCACCTATTATTTTTACAGTCTTTCACTTTACAATTTTAATAAAACAACAAAGCCATTTTTTGCACACCACATAAAGCAAGAAATACCGACACGGCTGCGCTTTTGTGCATAGCTACTTTTTTTGCACAACATTTTAGTTTTGAGGTGGAATGAATTTTTCTTCAAACTTCAAACTTTTAACTTCAAACTAAAATCACCCGCAGCCAAATTTTATTTATCTTTATACCAATTTATCGTTGTGCTATAAGTATTTTTATAAAAATAATTTCACTTAAATAAATTCTTCATCATGGGTAAGTATTGGTTTATTGTATTGTTGTTGGTTTATAGTTTTAATTTGCAAGCGCAAGTTAACTTGGTGCCTAATCCGAGTTTTGAACAATATGTGAGTTGCCCCAACAATACAAGCCAAGTAGATAGTTGCATTGGGTGGCATAGCGTTTTAGAATCACCCGATTACTATAATACATGTGCTCCCTATCCGGTTTGTATTCCTGATAATTTTTGCGGATACCAAAATAATTTTGATGGTAATGCTTATGTTGGGTTAGTCGCTTATGCTTGGTACATATTCGGCCGTGAAATAATTGGAGCTTCATTACTTGACACAATGGTTGTAGGAAATATTTACAATATTTCGATGCGTGTAAGTAGGGGTAATTGGACAAACCAAAACAGTAATAGTGCAGGCAGCAACAAGCTCGGCATGCGGTTTACAACTTACAGCTATAATAATTTTACAATTGCTGATATTTCAAATCAAGCACAAGTGTTTACTGATAGTATAATAAATGATACTGTAAATTGGACTTTGTTGAGCTGGAATTTTGTAGCCGACAGTGCTTACTCTAATATTTATATAGGTAATTTTTTTGACGACAATCATACCGATACTGTGAATGACGGTTCGCCATACGCCATTGCATATTATTTTATTGATAGTGTCAATGTTTCGTGCGTTGGCGCCAATTGCAATGTAGGTGTAGAAAGCATTCTTGATGTTGAGCCTCAAATTGTTTACAATGCAATCACGCATCAATTGAGTTTTGTTGATTTAGAAAATTTATACTATCAATTAAATATTGTCAATCTACTTGGGCAAGTTGTAAAATCGCAATCATGTACCGAAGCCACAATAATTGATTTATCGTTTTTAAACAAAGGAATTTATAATCTTATACTTTGCGATAATGCAAAGGTGTTAACAAAAAAAATATTTCGATAACAAGTTTAATCTTAAAATAAAATGAAAAAAATAATTTCAATAATAATAATTATGCTGCATATAAATGCAGCATATAGCCAATTAATCCCATGGTACTTAACTGGTAATACGCCAGTTTTAGGCAACTTCCTTGGCAGTACAAATGCCGCAGATGTAAACTTCCGAACCGCTAATTTGCAACGCATGACCATCATTGGAGTCGCTGGCGCAAACCAAGGGTTCATCGGCATGAACAACACAGCGCCCATTTTTAATTTAACTATAGGCGCAAATGGGCCATATCCGCCAAATCCAGGCCCATATCCTGATGGGGGTATTATTGCATTGGGTGGAATTAATTTAGGTAGTGAAAAACTAATATTTGAAATCAGTTAAGTCTTTTAATTTTATATCAAGAGCAGCAGCTAATTCTTTGAGGTAAAAAATTGTCGGGTTAGTTCTTCCTGTTTCTATACGTTAAAGACTTTGTCTACCTTTATTCATATCAATACTTACTTGAAATTGTGTTAGCCCTTTAGCTTCACGCAATTTTTTAATATGTAATCCAAATTTTTTTAAATAGATAGACTTTTCCGACACCTCAACTTTACTTTGGGTGCTAAGATTCTTACCTGTACATAAATATTAAGACAGACGTGTTGCACACGTTAATTCATTTTATATCTTTACAAACATATTGCAAGTAACAATTGTATTTTTGAGTAAATTTTAAAATCTCAAAATGAAAAAGTTCTGTTATTTAATTTTTTAATCTACTGTGATTATTGTTTAGCACAACAAAACCTTGTGCCTAATTGGTCCTTTGAGGATACAATAAATTGTAGTACTTGGAGCTATCCAACATTAATTTGTTACCCATGGTTTAATCCAACTATTAGTACTCCTGATTATTTTACGACTTATCCAAGTTGTGGAATTAATGTTTATACAAATTTACAAGGATATCAATTGCCCAAATCAGGCAATGCATTCAGTGGTCTTTTTTGCTACGAACAATCGGAGCAGCGAGATTATATCGAAATCTCATTGATTGATAGTTTGAAACATGGTCATAACTATGCATGTAGTTTTTGGGTATCGTTAGCAAATACATCACTTTTTGCAATTGATAAAATTGGAATGTGTTTCTCAAATGACACTATCAAAGATTATAATTCAGCATTAACACTAAATTATATACCCCAAATAGAAAGCACCTCAAATGTTATTTTAGAGGACACTTTAAATTGGGTACAGATTGGCGGCAATTTTATGGCAACAGGTGGCGAAAAATATTTGACGATTGGTACCTTTAGGGCAAATGCTTCTTTAAATGTACAGATAGTAAATGGTTGGTTTTATGCTGCATACTATTACATAGATGACATAAAAGTAATTGAAGATACTTCAACTTATATTCTTGAAACCATTGAAACAAAATTGCCATTTTTTTACAAAAACCCAATCGAGAGAGGAACTTCCTTAGTGCTCCAACACAATAAGCCTAACTTAGAAATAGAAGCAATAAGAATATACAATTCATCTGGATATGAAATGCAATCAAAAATATCACTGACTAAAAATGATATGGTTGAGATTAATACAAAAGATTTTGTTACAGGATTGTATTTCTTCTTACTTCTTGAAATTAACAAAAAACACTACACAATTAAATTCTTAATAGTCTAATTTTTAAAATAAAACAAAATGAAAAAATTACTGTTATTTTGTTTTTTAGTCTCTTCTAATTTAGGGTTTGCTCAGCAAAACCTTGTGCCTAACCCTTCATTCGAACAATACTCTGTTTGTCCAACTGAATTTAATCAAATGCAATACTGTATTGGATGGAGCTCTGCATCCGATAGCAACATAAATAATCAAACTCCAGATTTTTTGCACGGTTGTTCTTCTAATCCAATTGTTAGCCCGCCAGTGATACTGGATGCATACCAACAGCCGGTTTCCGGAATTTCATATGCCGGAATTGGTTGTTATTTTAGTTCACCTTTTCCAAACTTAAATGTACGAGAATATATACAGGCAGATTTATTAGATACTCTTTTGACCAATACAAAATATTATGTTTCATTTTATGCAATACTACTTGGAGCAACAAATATGGTCTATGCGACAAATAAACTTGGAGCATTATTTACAACAGAAAAATTTGGTCAAGGCAATTTTGCGCACCCAATAAACTTTGCGCAAGTACACTCAGATTCCGTTTTAGCCGACACGATAAATTGGTTTCATTTCATGGCTTCATTTGTTGCTGATTCAAGTTATAGGTTTATGACTATTGGCAATTTTTTTGATGATAATATTACGGACACATTAAATATTGGTAATCAATTTTCAATTGCCAGTTATTATTTAATAGATGACGTTTGTGTTAGTATTGATTCAAATTTATGCAACATTTCAAATTCTATATTTGAAAATAGCGACTTTGATTTAACCATCTATCCCAATCCATCAAATGATTATTTTCAAATCAAAAACTACTCTGAAAAAGGACGGTATTTTACTATTTACAATATGATTGGTTGCTTTGTTTCTAAATATTTTATTGATGCTAAAAGTGAAAGCAATATCGATTGTTCGAAATGGAATGCTGGTATTTATTTCCTTAAAACAACCACTCAGAATTATAAAATAAATGTCTTACATTAAAAATAACAATTTAATATTTAACAAAATGAACAGTAAAATTTCTTTGACAATTGTGATGCTAATACTTATGCAATGCGCATTGTATGGACAAACAACAATTCTCGGGAACAACAGGCCTGCAATCGGGCCTAACTTTTTAGGATGGAATAATTTAGGAACTCCAGGTACGCTTGAAATTCGAAATGACTTAGCGAATCAGCCAATCAATTTTTTCACCAACAACTTGCAACGCATGACTATTAGAGGGAATGATGGCTTCATAGGCATGAACAACCCTACCCCAATTTTTAATTTAACCGTAGGATCGAATGGGCCATATCCGCCAAATCCAGGCCCATATCCTGATGGTGGTATAATTGCATTAGGCACAAGTGGATTTGGCACTTTGTTGCCAAACGGATTACAAGATGCACGGATGATATGGTACCCGCGTAGTTCTGCATTTAGAGCAGGCGATGCCCAAGCTCCACTGTGGGATGATGTTAATATTGGGATAGGATCTGCTTGTTTTGGGCTTAATACGCAAGGAATGGGTGATGCCAGTTTTGCTGCGGGCAATACCTGTTGGGCAAATGGTGAAACAGCAGTTTCATTAGGAAAAATTAACTTTGCATTTGGCGCACAGAGTGTCACCATTGGATGCAATAATACATCGAACGACCAATTTGGTGTGACTGTTGGTTCTTTTAATACTTCAACAGGAATTGGAACTCATGGCTATGGAATATATGCAGATGCTTTATCCCCATATGCTAAAAGCTTTGGAAACTATGTACGCTCAAATGCGACCAATGCTTTTGTTATTGGTTCAGGCGTTGGCTTGTATGCAGGTTTTCCCGGTCTAACAAATCCTCTTACGAATACTATCAACCATTCATTAATGATTGGAATGAACAGTACTGCGCCCTCAATTTTTGTCGAAGGCGGTAATGGTGCTGCGGTTGCTGGCCAAGTAGGTATTAATACAACCACCCCACAAAATACTTTGGAAGTTAATAGCCCGTCAAATATACTTGGAAGTACATTCAGTGGGCTACGCTTTACTGATGTTAATAATGCTGTTAATCCACCTACCAATGCCACACAAGGTGTTTTAAGTTTAGATGCTAATGGTAATGTAATTTGGGTGCGTGATGATGATAACCCTGGATCGGGATTCATTAATGCATGTAGTACAGGCTTAACATTAAATTATTTGACCAAAGGATCGAATACAACTGAAATTTGCACTACTGTAGTACACGAAAATAATAATCATGATATTGGGATAGGAGTGGTTAATTCAAATGGTTCGCGTTTGTTTGTGCTGGCCGATAATGGGGCACTGGGCAATGGTGATAACGCTGGCGGAATTTATGTGAAGAATTTTCAAGATCCCAATAGTACCAATACTAACGCTCGCTCGTTGTATAGTGGTGATTTGGATGTGGCAACAAGTGGGTTAGCAGGCAGAGGAGATCTGTGATGGATGTAACAACCACCTCAGGTTCTGCAAGAGGGCTATCATTAAGTACTATATCAAAAGGTGGGCAAAGTACAGGCATATATAATGATGTACAAGGCAATGCCACAGCTTCATATGGTTTATATACTCGCGTAAATCCAGGCTCTTCCGGAACTTCAACAAATTGCACAGGGGTGTGGTCGAATTGCGAAAGTCCCAATTCTGTAAATAACCAAAGTGGCGATTTTAGTGCCCTTAATGCAACTAGCAGAAATTGGGCATTAAAGGGATATGCACAAAGTGTTAATAGCACAAGTGAAAACATAGGGGTATTAGCTGATGCAAATCGTGGACAAGGATACGGTGGCAGTAGCTATGGTGTAAAATGTTCAGCAACTGGTGGTGGTAGCGCTGGTACTAACTATGGAATATACTCAACTGCTATAAATGCAGGCACAAACTGGGCTGCCTATTTTGTTGGGCCAGGCTTCTCTGCGGCAACATGGATCACTGACTCAACCATTAAAAAAAATATTGTTGATTTAAGCAATGCTACAAACCTTATTACTCAATTATCGCCCAAAAGTTATGATTTTGATTTTCAAAAAAATCAATATCTGGGTCTTGATCAGGAACACCAATATGGTTTATTAGCACAAGAGGTTGAAAAGGTTATCCCATCAATCATAAAAGATGTTACAGACCCTGGTATGGTTGATTCACAGGGCAATGTTGTATCAGGCCCAACAACTCACAAAGCGATTAATTATACTCCGCTTATATCAATATTGATAGCAGGATTTAAAGAACAACAAACCCAAATAAATGATTTGAAAAATCAAATTTCAAATTGTTGTTCATCAAACAACAAAACGAAAGCAAATCAGATTGATGTAGAATTATCAAATTCGCAAACTATTATTCTGATCAAAATAATCCCAATCCATACAAGGATGAAACTACTATACGCTTTTATATACTATCAGTGTGCAGCAAGCTGCTATCATATTTGTAGATGCCAAGGGTACTGTACTAAAAGAGGTAACCATAACTGAAAAAGGAGCAGGCAGCATCCACGTTTACGCACCTGACCTTAGCAGCGGTATTTACACTTACACACTTATAGCAGATGGCAAAGTTGTGGATAGTAAGAAAATGATGAAGCAGTAAATTTGTTTTTTTTAAAATGGCAACTTTGGTTGCCAATAACAATAGTTATAGTACCAAATAATTGAAATAAGAAAGCAATACGCTCTTAGCATGCGATACCAGCAAGAGCACTAATTTTGAAATAATTACCAAAGAAAAAAGCCGGAACAGTCCGGCTTTTTATTATTTAAGAATGGAACGAAAGGAGAATTATACAGGCATTTCCTCTTCTATCATCGATTCGTAAAACTCATTATATGCATCCACATAGTTTTCTTCGGTATGCTTCAACACAGGCTTGCCCGATTTCTTAATGTATGCGGCAAATTCCTTTGGCATATCATCGCTTGCATTTACAAATGCATCGGAACGCGATAGGGCATTAAGGATGATGTTATTATACGATGGATCTTTCAGATCTTTTATTTCGGCAGCGGTCATTCCGTCCATCAAAAGCTTTTTGCTATAGTTGGCATTAAA